>DTZQ01000276.1 GCA_012961305.1 Armatimonadota bacterium
AAACCTTAAAGGAAGTTGGGAACCCCAAACTACTACGGCAATTCTTTCAGGCGTATGCGGCGGAACTCCACCCGTGCCCCATGATTTTGCAAGCCGAGGTAGCCCTTGCGGGCACGTTGGGACAACTTCGGGTGGCCCCCCGTGTCAATACTATCATCGCTCAGGTCAACCCGCATGATTTCCGCTCCATTCCAGGTGACAACCAGCCACCTGCCGCTGCAAATAATTTCCACCCGGTTCCACTCCCCGGCCGGCTTGGACATGTTTTTGGCCGGGGCCACAGCCGCATAAATGGCTCCAGAGGAACCCTTATTGGGTTCCCGGCCATGGTCGTCTAAGATTTGGATTTCCATGCCGCTGAAAGCAGGATTCCCACGCTCAGTGGCCCGCAGGAAAATACCGCTGTTGCCCCGGGGACTGATTTTGTACTCCAGTCGCAGGACAAAGTTCTCGTACTGCTTGTCCGTGCGCAACCAGCCACCACCCTCCCCTGTACAGACGAGTACGCCGTCCTCTACTTTCCAAGAGGGAGCCCCTATGACCTGCCAGCCGGAGAGGTCACGGCCATTGAAGAGCGGTACAAAACCCTGTTCCCCTTCCTCCGGAGAAAGTTGGGGCGTCTGCGCCACCGCCGCAACCGTTAAACCAGCGAGGATAAACGCCCCAGTCACCCAACGGAGCATCAAAATACCTCCTTTCATCCTTAGGGCATAGGTGCCATTTACCGCCGGATAGGATTGTGAACGGACGCAACGGACCCCGCAAACTCAATCACCCTAATGTCCCCATCCCCAAGCCCATATATGAAACCTTACCAAACTACTATTATAGCACCCATTGATATATCCTGTCAATACTTTCGAGAATTGAAAGTTTGCGAACCTATGTAGATTTGTGGGGTCGGTTAATACCTTTTGTCGGAACGAGACCATAACCGGGGTGGCAATAGTGGTCTGGGCTTAAGCCAGCATCTCTACGAGTTGGCAGAAAAGTGCTATTTGGTTCCAAGTTGACGAAAATTTTCAAATGTGGTATACTTTATGACAGCCCGGGGCAGGGTGGGTGAGGCTGTGGCGGGCGGGGAATTCACACAGCCTCGGGCGAAAATATGACCTATGGAGGGAATTGATGAACACACCGACCAGTGGAGAGACAGGTGGAGCAGCGGACACCTACAACCGCACGAGGTTATTTGCGGCGAGTTGTATCGCGCTGGTCACCACGGCCATGGCCTTCTCCATCCGGGCCGACATCCTCAAGGAATTTGGGATGGTGTTCAACATTAGCCATGAGCAACAGGGTTACATTAATCTCGCTGGCATTTGGGGGTTTCCCATTGCCATCCTGCTTGTGGGGCCTCTATGTGACGTGCTGGGCATGGGACGGCTGCTTCGGTTCGCGTGCCTTGGCCACATTATTGGGGTTGTGGTGACCATTCTCTCCCCGGCCTTTGGTCTGGCCCTTGGCTATCCGATACTGCTGGCAGCCACCCTCCTCATTGGCCTTGCTAATGGTACTGTGGAAGCCGTTATTAACCCCCTCTGTGCCACAATGTATCCGACGGAGAAGACCCACAAACTCAACGTTCTGCACGCTTGGTGGCCCGGCGGTCTAATCATTGGGGGTCTGCTGGCGTACATTCTTACGGCAGCCTTCGGGCTGGGTTGGAAGGTCAAAATGGGAACGATGCTCATTGCGGCGGTCATCTACGGAGGCATGATTCTGGGACAAAAGTTCCCCCCCACCGAGCGAGCAGCCTCAGGTGTTTCCACAGCAGAGATGTTCCGCGAAGTGCTTCGGCCGGGCTTTCTGCTGCTGCTTTTCTGCATGTGTTTTACAGCCATCACCGAACTGGGACCAGACCAATGGGTCGGTTCAGTCCTCACAGACACGGTCGGGATTCGCGGGATTCTTTTCCTGGTGTACACCGCCGGGTTGATGTTCGTCCTGCGCTTTTTCGCCGGCCCCATCGTCCATGTCATTTCCCCCTTTGGTTTGTTGACCTGTTGTGCTCTGCTGTCCGCCGTGGGTCTGTTCTGGCTAAGCCATTCCTTCACCCCCGCGCTGGCCTTCGCCGCCGCAACCGTATTTGGCGTTGGTAAAACTTACTTCTGGCCAACTATGTTGGGCGTGGCTTCCGAACGTTTCCCGCGCAGTGGGGCGCTGGGACTGGCGCTGGTAGGTGCCACAGGGATGATTGCGGCTGGAATTGCCGGTCCGGTCATGGGCCGAATTTATGACCGTTACACCATCGAAAACCTGCCCCCGCGCCTCGCAGAGGTCGTTGTGGTAGACGGTAGGTACAGCCCGGAAGCAGCGGCCCGCCTGACAGACCCCTCCGACCAAGCCGCTTTGCAAGGGGCACTCCGACAAGGCGCGGCTATGGCCTTCCGCTATGTCGCAGTGCTGCCCGTGGTGCTGGTCTTTATCTTCGGCGTGCTGTGGTTCTATTTTGTCAAAATCAAAGGGGGCTATGAAGTCGTGAAGTTGGGAGAGCAGCAGGAGGAAGGCGGTTAGGGCCATTAATCACTTTGCTACACCGCCAAGGTTGCCAGTGGCCTCTCCACCAGGTACCGTCCGCGTGGCCCTGGCCCAGATTTTCTGTCTGGACGGCGACCGGGAGGGCAATTTCGTCCGCCTCGAGAACGCTCTGCAAGTGGCGCAGGGGCGAAAGGCCCAGATTGCTTGCTTCCCGGAAACTTGCCTGTTAGGATGGGTCAATCCCGAAGCCCACCAACGGGCGGAGCCCATCCCCGGCCGAGATACGGAACGCCTGGCAGCGTTGGCGAGGAAGTACCAGATTGCGCTCTGTGTCGGCTTGGCCGAGAAAGACGGGCCTCGACTTTACGATGCCGCAGTCTTCATAGATAGACACGGCACCTTGCTGCTAAAGCATCGCAAAATTAACGTCCTGACGCATCTGATGAACCCACCCTACACTCCCGGCCGAGAAGTGCAGGCCGTAGAAACTGAGTTTGGCCGAATAGGATTGCTCATTTGTGCCGACACCTTTCGCCCCGACCTGTTGGCCCAGATGGCGGCCCTGCAGCCTGATTTGGTGCTCGTGCCCTATGGCTGGGCGGCGGAAAAATCTCATTGGCCCCAACACGGGGAGAAACTGAAGCAAACCGTGGTTAAGGCCGCCCGCACCATTGGAGCACCCGTAGTGGGAACCGACTTGGTGGGCCTTATTACCCACGGGCCCTGGACAGGCTACACCTATGGCGGACAGAGCCTCGTCGCCAATGCCCAGGGGAACGTCCTCGCTGTGGCCAAGGACCGCGATGCCGATGTACTCGTCGTGAAAGTACCCTTGGGCCGAACAGGAGAGGTAACACCATGACTCCAACCGGGTGGTTAGTTTGGCTGGTCATTACATTACCCCAAGCCCCGGCCGAGGAACCCCTCGTCACGGAAGCGGAAACCTCCGCCGCCCCCGAGGGCTGGAAGGTCACGGATTTCATGCCCCACCAGCCTCCCCCTTTGCCCCGGGGCGAGCCGATAGGCCAGCCGGAGTGCGTTCGCCAAATTGACCTGGGCGACTTCGGTGCGTGGGTGGCCCGCTACGGAGACCTCGACGGCGACGGAGAGGCCGATGTACTGTTCGTGCAGACGAAAGGACAGCAAATTACCTGCCTCACCGCCCTTAACCTGCGCGGCGAGCAGCTTTGGCAGGTGGGCACCCCCCACGCTGAACGGTTCAAAATATCCTCCGATGCCGCAGTGCAAATCTACGACCAGGACGGCGATGGGCAGAACGAAGTCCTCTACGTGGATGGGCTTACCCTGCGCCTGTTAGATGGGCGGACTGGCAGGGTGGAGCGGGAGGGGGAGGTCGCCGCCAACGATTGCCTGCTCATCGCCAACTTCAGTGGCGGAGAGCGGCCCCAGGATTTGGTCGTCAAAGACCGCTATAAGCACCTCTGGGTTTACGACGCCGATTTCCGCCTGCGCTGGGAAGCCGCTACCAATACCGGTCACTACCCGCTGAACCTCGACTTTGACGGTGACGGACGAGATGAACTCCTCTGTGGCTACACTCTGTTTGACGACGACGGTACAGTGCTCTGGGAGCACCCCGAACTGCCGGTGCACAACGACGCGGTGGACGCAGATGATATGGACGGCGACGGGGTGCCGGAAATTGCCATCGCCTGCAGCCGCGACAGTGTGCTGCTCACCGCTCAGGGCGAAATTCTGTGGCGGCAGCCCCATCGCCATTCGCAGCACGCGGTCATCGGGGCCTTTGTGCCCGACCGGCCGGGCAAGCAGGTGGTATTCGTGGACCGGGGGCAGGGGGGCGTAGTTTTCTGTTACACCAAAGAAGGAACCGAACTCTGGCACACCCGCCCCCAGGGTTGGCTGACCATAGTTAGTACCGTGGAGGGATGGACCGGGGAGGAGTGCAGTTACCTGCTCCTGTTCCGGCGGAGCGTGGGCCCCCCAGTGCTGGTCAATGGCCGAGGGGAGCAAGTGGCAGAGTTCCCCTTCCCTCCGGCCCAGAAAGAAAACGGCTGGGACCAGCAGTATTATGTGCAGCATTTCGATGCTTTCGGCGACGCCCGAGAGGAGATTTTCGTACACAACGAGCGGGCCCTGTGGGTGTACACCAACGCCGCGCCAGAGCCCGACCTACCGGTTCCCACCCGCCGGGAACCGGAGGTGCGCCTTTACAACGCGACGTTTTACATCGGTCGCCCGTAGCGGCTTGGGTAGGCCGCCCAACGGAGGAATTGGACGGCACCGAAGTGCCGGAGTCCATGTGGAGAGGCAGAAATGAACCGACACCGTTGGCAAAACCTGTTCCTTTTAGCCTTCCTGCCCTTGGGCTTTTGCTCCTGCGAAACCTATGACCAACTGCGGGAGTTTGTGCAATCGGACACCCTGCGCAAGTACACGGAGTCAACCCCTTTAGATGTCACTTACGTGTCGCAGCGGATGGGCCGATGGGCGCAGCGGTCCTGGGAACGGTTCAAAGGCTTTCTGGGGGAACGGCTGGGACTGAAACGGCTGCCGGTGACCTACTCTACGGAGACGGAAGTGGAGGCCCAGTTCACTCCCCACATTCGCCTGCGGGCCCGAAACTTCACCCTGGCCGATTTGCCGGTGGCGGAACTGTCTTTATCCCTGCCCCGAACCTATTTGAGTTTCACCCGTGTGTTTGCCGAACGGGGCCTGCGGGTCGCCTCCGGAGCGGCGATTCCGCTGACCGTGCGGCTGAACGAAGAGGGACTGAGCACTTACCTTCGCCAGCGACGGCCCGAACTGAAAGAGACCGAGGTGACCTTGGGCGAGGGAACGGTGGAACTGAGGCTGGTCTATCAACTGTTCGGCATTCCCCTGCCCATCAAAGTAAAAGGCAAATTGGCTGTGCAGGACGGGCAGCGGTTGGATTTAGTGGAGCCGGAAGTGTGGGTAAACGAGCAGCGGCTGGTGGATAAGTACGCCCAACCCGTGGTGGAGCAGTTTAACCCGGTATTCGCGGTGGGGCGGGATTTGAAATTGCCCTTCCGCACTCAGTTGGACCGGGTCGAAGTGCGGCCGGGAGAGGTGCTCCTGCACGGCCAGTTGGTCTTCGGGCAAGGCGTGCCCCAGGAGTAGTTACAACCTCACCCTTGCGGAAGAGGGAAAGTTGTGTTATCATTTATCTGGGGGCGGAGGCGAAAGCATGAGCCCAAGTGGCAAGTACATTTTTGGCGTGGTGTTGGCGGTAGTGGCCATAGCCACAATCGTGGGGCTGGTGCTAGAGGTGGTCCAGTGGCGAGCGGGGCGGTTGCTCATTGAACGGCGGCAACTGCTGCTGCGGGTGTTGGGCGGACTGCTACTCCTGGTGACCCTGGCCATGCTGTTTGTAGGGGTGCTGCTGGTGGAGTTCCGCAACCCGCTGCAGTTCGCCGCCTACTGGGGAATGTGTGGACTGTTAGCGGTAGTTCTCATGGGATTGGCGCTGTACGACTGGCGCGAGTTGGCCAAGCAGCAGTTGGAACAGGAGCGGAAGTTGGCCAAGGAGTTGGGCCGTCTGCTTCGAGCCCAACAGGAACCCCGTCCTCCCTCGCCAAAACCACCCTCGGAAGAGGCCAATTAGAGAACGGGACAGCCAGGACTGGCGAGGGCGCAGAGGAGGGGATTCCTCATTCGGACGGGTGAAGTATGGACGACGCGGATTACATGCGGCGGGCTTTGGAATTGGCCGTACAGGCCCGGGGCCGGACCAGTCCCAACCCGCTGGTAGGGGCCGTCATTGTGAGGGAAGGCAAGGTGGTCGGGGAGGGTTACCATCGGCGAGCGGGACTGCCCCATGCGGAGGTGGAAGCCCTGCAAGCCGCGGGTGAACGAGCCCGCGGAGCAACGGTTTATGTGAACCTGGAACCCTGTTGTCACTTCGGACGCACCCCCCCCTGTACGGAGGCGCTTATTGCTGCCGGCGTGCGGCGGGTAGTGGTGGCTATGGAGGACCCCAATCCGCAAGTGCAAGGGCGCGGATTGGCCAAGTTGCGGGCGGCAGGGATAGAAGTTACCGCGGGAGTACGGGAGCCGGAGGCCCGGCGGCTGAATGAAGTTTATTGTCAATACATTACCGCCCGTCGGCCCTTCGTGCTGCTCAAATGTGCTCTGACCCTGGACGGCAAAATCGCCACCAGGACGGGCGATTCCCGCTGGATTAGCGGGCGGGAGGCCCGGGCCTGGGTACATCGTTTGCGGGAGGAATACGATGCGGTGATGGTGGGCAGTGGAACGGTGCTGGCCGATGACCCCCTGCTGACTGCTCGTCCCGAAGAGTTTGGCGAGGTCCTCCCCGCGGGCGGGCCGCCTCAACCGCTGCGGGTCATCGTGGACAGCCGGGCGCGCACGCCGGTCGAGGCCCGAGTGGTACAAACGGCCCGAGAGGTGCCCACGCTGATAGCCACTTTGCCCACGGCCCCCGCAGAGAAACGGGCCGCCTGGGTGGCGGCGGGGGTAGAGGTGCTGGTCCTACCGGAGCGGGACGGACATGTGGATTTAGTTGCTCTGATGCAGGCCCTGGGGAAGCGGGAGGTGACCAGTGTGCTGTTGGAGGGTGGGGGAACTCTAAATGCGGCGGCTTTGGCGGCGGGAGTAGTGCACAAAGTGTTGTTTTTCATCGCCCCCAAACTCTGCGGAGGCCAGGAGGCCCCAACCCCCGTAGAAGGGCCGGGGGTGACGCAGATGAAGGAAGCCCTCCGGCTGCGGGAGGTGGAAGTCACCCGCTGTGGCGAGGATGTGGCCGTCATGGGTTACCTCCTACCAAGGGAGTCCGAAGGTAAACTTCCAGACTAAGCCGGGAAGATGTTTACTGGCCTGATAGAGGAATTGGGAACGGTACAGGCCCTGCGACCACGGGGTCAGACAGTACGCCTGGAGGTAAGAGCGGAGCAGGTGTTGAGCGATTTGCAGATAGGCGATAGTATATGCGTCAATGGGGCTTGCTTGACCGTCACCGAGCGGCTGCCAATGGGGTTCGCCTGCGAGGTGGTGTCGGAAACGCTGCAGCGCACCAATTTGGGCCGCCTGCGGCCGGGGGATGAGGTGAATTTGGAGCGACCGCTGCGGGCCGATGGACGGTTGGGGGGGCATTTCGTTCAGGGACACGTGGATGGGCTGGGAACCATAGCCCGGATGGTGCGCCAGGGAGAAGAGGTGCTTTGCGAAATTAGGGCGCCAGCGGAAGTGCTGCGCTACGTCGTGCCTAAAGGTTCCATCGCCGTAGATGGGGTAAGCCTGACCGTAGTGGAACGGCTGCCCACGGGTTTCACGGTGGCTTTGATTCCGCACACTTTGGCGGCAACCACTTTGGGCCGACGGCAAATGGGTGAGGTGGTTAATCTGGAGGCTGATATTCTGGCCAAATATGTGGCGGCGGCGGTGGAGCAGACTGCCCCACCGTCAGCAACCATAACCCCCGAATTTTTGGCCGAACATGGGTTCAAGTAGGTTGTCCACTACCCAGTAGTGGCTGGTAGTGAGTGAATCTGCGGGAGCGAGATATGTTCGCTAAGGTAGAAGAAGCCCTGGAGGACATTCGCGCCGGGCGGATGGTCATTGTAGTGGATGACGAAGACCGGGAAAACGAGGGCGATTTAGTGATGGCGGCGGAGAAGGTGACGCCGGAAGCCATCAATTTCATGACCAAATATGCGCGGGGCCTTATCTGCGTACCGCTGACCCGAGAGCGGTTGGAGGAATTGGGACTGGAACTGATGGTCGCGGACAACACTTCGCCTTTGCGCACGGCGTTTACCGTTTCCGTGGATGCCAAGCACGGAACCACGACTGGCATTTCCGCCTTCGACCGGGCGCGGACGGTACAGGTGTTGATAGACCCTCATACTAAGCCCCGCGATTTGGCCCGTCCCGGCCACATTTTCCCCCTAATGGCCGTGCCCGGCGGAGTGCTGCGGCGGGCGGGGCATACGGAAGCCGCGGTGGACTTGGCACGAATGGCCGGTCTGTATCCGGCGGGCGTCATTTGTGAAATTTTACGCGAGGACGGCCACATGGCCCGACTGCCAGCGTTGGCCATGCTGGCCCAACAGCATCAGTTGAAAATCTTGACCATCGCCGACCTGATTGAGTACCGTCGGCGGACGGAAAAAATTGTGCGCCGTGTGGCCCACACCCGGCTGCCTACGGACTTTGGTGAGTTCGAAGTGTACGCCTACGAAAGTTTGGTGGACGACCAGGCTTACATTGCCCTGGTCAAAGGCGACATCGCAGCGGCGGAAACGGTGCTGGTGCGTACCCATTCTTCCTGCCTCACGGGAGATGTGTTCCACTCCCAAAGGTGCGACTGTGGCGCGCAACTGCACGAGGCCCTGCACCTGATTCAGGAGGAAGGCTGTGGCGTGGTCCTGTACGTCTATCAGGAAGGTCGCGGCATTGGCCTGCTGAACAAACTGCGGGCCTATGAATTGCAGGACCAGGGAATGGACACGGTCGAGGCCAACAAAGCCCTGGGTTTCCCGCCGGATTTGCGAGACTACGGCATTGGGGCGCAAGTGCTGACTGATTTGGGAGTGCGCAAAATGCGGCTGCTGACCAACAACCCCAAGAAAATCGTGGCCTTGCAGGGATACGGCCTGGAGGTGGTGGAGCAGGTGCCTCTGGTCGTTCCCCCCAATGCCAACAACGTGCACTATTTGGACACTAAGCGGCGCAAGTTGGGCCACCTCCTGCCCCCAGTGGAAACTTGGGGGTCAGGCACTTTAGGACTGCCCAACGAGGCTGAGACCCCCGAGTCCAAACAGCGGGGCTGAAGTCCCTGAGTCCAAAACTGAAAGGAGCAAGCCGGTGGGCAGGACGTTTGAAGGACAATTAGTGGGACGAGGGCGGCGGTTTGCCATTGTGGTGAGTCGCTTCAACGATTTCATTTCTCGCCGTCTGTTGGACGGGGCTTTAGACGCGCTCCGGCGACACGAAGTAGCGGAGGAGGATGTGGACGTGGCCTGGGTGCCGGGCTCTTTTGAACTGCCCCTGGTGGCTCGGCGCTTCGCGGAGACGGGCCGTTACGATGCAGTCATCTGCCTGGGCGCCGTCATTCGCGGAGCCACGCCGCATTTCGAGTACGTGGCCGCCGAATCGGCCAAGGGCATCGCCGCCGTGGCCCGGGAAACGGGCGTACCGGTCATCTATGGCCTGCTCACCACGGATACCATCGAACAGGCCATCGAACGGGCCGGCACGAAGCAGGGCAATCGGGGAGCGGAAGCGGCCCACAGCGCTATTGAGATGGCAAACCTGCTGCTCGAACTGCAAACCTTGGAAAGCACAGCCCCATGAACCCTCAATCCATGCGTACGGTCTGGCTTTTCTGGGGAATGGCCGCTCTGTGCGGGCTGCTGGGGGGAGTAGTGGGGTACGGAGTGATGTACTACCTATTGCCGCCGCGGGTGGAAAAGGTGGTGGAGGCCCCTTCTTCTTACCCCTCCCCTACCCTACCTCCTACGACTGTACCTTCGAACTCCCCGGTGGAGGAAGACGGTAAAGCCATCGTGCGGGCGGTACAGCGGGTAAATCCGGCGGTGGTCAACCTCGATACCCGTCGCTCGTCCGTCCCCTGGCTGCCCTTTGCGGACGAACTGATGGGCGAATTTACCCCTCCGGGCAGTGGGTCCGGCTTCCTCTTTACCCCGGGCCTCATTCTGACCAACCAGCACGTGATTGACGGAGCCGCAGAAATCGTGGTGACTTTGGCCGATGAGCGGCAGTTCCCCGGCAGCCTGGTGGGGGAAGACCGGCTGTCGGACATCGCGGTAGTGAAAATCGAGGGCCAAAACCTGCCCCTGGCTCCCTTAGGCACCGCCCAGGGACTCCAGCCGGGCGAGTGGGTCATCGCCATTGGCAACCCCTTCCGGGCCTTCCGGCACACGGTGACCGTTGGCGTGGTCAGCGCTTTGGGCCGCAGCATGAGCATTGCCGGGCGGCACTACGAAAACCTCATCCAAACCGATGCGGCTATCAACCTGGGCAACAGCGGAGGCCCCCTGGTGAACCTCCGAGGGGAAGTGGTAGGCATCAATGCGGCTATCTTCTCTCCCACTCAGACCTCTACGGGCATTGGATTTGCCATCCCCATTGATGACGCCCGGCTCATCGTCAAGCACCTGTTGGAGCAGGGGAAGGTTCCCTGGTTGGGCATCAGCATGGCCCCTCTGCTGGAGGAGAAGAAACAACGGGGTCTGGCCCTGGCCGGTGGCGCGGTCATTTACGAAGTCGTGCCCAACAGTCCCGCCGAGCGAGCGGGATTGCGCCGGGGAGACGTCATCATTTACATTGGGAACACTTCCATTGCCGCCCCGGAAGATGTTCAGGCCGTAGTGCTCCACAGTCGCGTAGGCCAGGAACTAATCTTCAAAGTTGTACGGGCTCATGTGGTTCAGGAAGTGCCGGTTACCATCGGGGCTCGACCCTGAGCCAGAGGAGTTTGGCCATGTCTCCTCCATCCGTTAATGCGAGCAAACAAGCCAATAGCAATGGCCTGTGGCCCCTGGGTGAGGCCCTCCTGCAGGCTGGCCCGGAGGTTTTGGAAATCCTCCAGTTCGGCGCCTCGGTTTACGCCCCAGACTTGGCTTTGGACGCTGACCTGTTGGTCGTGAGCACCGCAAAGAAAGATGATAGAGTTGGTCCACTGGCGGAGCGGGGGGAACAGTTCGTCTGTGATTTAGAGGCTGCTGGTTCCGCCGCTGACCTGGCATACCCTTAGGGAGGTTTTAAGGTGCATACCGTCCTAACTTCCTACGACCGTATCCTGCGCACCGTGCGGGGGGAGCCGGTGGACCGGGTGCCCATTTTCCCGCCCCTACCCTGGCACCCCTTAGACCCGCTGCCCACCAAAGGCTGGCTGGCCGAGCCCAATTACCGAGCGGTGGCGGAGTTAGTTGCCCAGTACTGCGACTGTCTGTGCAACGCCCGCACCCTGGGCGGTTACTTTGACCGCCGCTTTCTGCTCATCCCCCAGGAGTACATTCAGGTTACTGCGCGGGAGCGAGAGGGGAGTTGGATGGTGGTGACCTATCAGGTAAATACTCCCCAAGGGCCCCTGCGCACGGTGGAGAAGCGCCAGGAAGGGGTGAGCACCGTCTGGTACACGGAACCCCTGCTGAAGGACAAGGAGGACGTGGAGAAACTGCTCTCCGTTCCCTTCCACTTTGACCCGCCGGACCTGGCTCCCTTCTTCGCCGAGCGGGACCGCGTTCAGCCGCGGGGAGTAATGCAAATCGGGGTGTCCACGCCTATGGTCTGCGTCTCCCGACTGCTGGACTTTCAGCAGTTTCTCCTCTGGTGTGCGGCGGAGCGGGACACCATTCGACGACTGATAGACACCGTCTTCGAGCGCATCTACCTCAAACTCGAATACCTCCTGCAACACGGCGTAGGGCCAGTATTCTGGTTCGGCGGTTCGGAGCAAGCCACCCCGCCCATGATGTCACCCCAGTTTTACGACGAACTGGTGGTGGCCTACGACTCGCAACTCTTCGATTTGGTGCACCGCTACGGCGGCTACGTGCACGTTCACTGTCACGGCAAGGTGAACGGGGTTTTCGAGCGGATTATCGAAATGGGCGCGGACATGCTCGACCCTTTGGAGCCACCGCCGGATGGCGACTTGCCCATTGCGGAGGCCAAGCGTCGCGCTCAAGGGCGCATTACCCTCATGGGCAACATCGAATTCCGCGATTTGGAGTTCGCCACCCCGGAGGAGATTGACGCCAAAGTGCGGGAGGCCATCTGCTCCGAGCGGAAAGACCATTTTATGCTCTACCCCTCAGCCACAGCCATTAGCGCCATCAGCGACCGCTATCGGGACAACGCCATCCAGTACATCCAGTCGGGGCTGGAGTACGGTAAACTGGACATTGGCGAAAATCGCCTTCACAACGTAAAAACTGGTCGTTTGTTGACCGCGAGTTAATACTGATAAAAATGAACGCTGAAGCGCGCGTTCGTGAGGAAATCTTGCGTATTGTGGATATTTTCCGAGCTAAGGTAATAG
>DTZQ01000277.1 GCA_012961305.1 Armatimonadota bacterium
CGGCTTCCCCGGCACCATTGCCAGCACTTGGCATCAGGCCGGACGCGCTG
This sequence comes from Armatimonadota bacterium, assembly GCA_012961305.1. Taxonomy (GTDB): domain Bacteria; phylum Armatimonadota; class UBA10988; order UBA10988; family DTZQ01; genus DTZQ01. The sequence goes on from DTZQ01000277.1 coordinate 51, forward strand.
GCCGCGGCCGGGAGGGATCGCTGGCGGTGCTGGTGGCCCTGCCCGACCCGGTGAATCAGTTCTTCTGCCGCCATCCGGAGCGGCTTTTTGGAGCCCCTGCAGAGCACGCCCTTATTGACCCCGACAACATCTACATCCGCGGCGGGCACCTGCTCTGCGCGGCCTACGAGTTGCCCTTGACAGGGGCCGACAAGACCTGGTTTGGGGAGGCGATGGACGACCTCCTGTCCATTTTCGCCGACGAAGGGCTACTCACCCAGCGGCGAGGCCAATGGTACTGGGCAGGCACCAGTTATCCCGCGGCCCAAATCAGCCTTCGCTCCGCCTCCGGCGACGCCTATCAACTTTTAGACCGCTCCCGGGGCGGAGAACTCATCGGCACTATGGAGGTGGCGCGGGCCTTTGAGACGGTGCACGAAGGGGCCATTTACCTGCACGCCGGGGAGTCCTATCGGGTGGTGGCACTCGACCCGGCCCGGCGGGAAGTACATCTGGAGCCGGTGGAGGTGGACTACTACACCCTGCCCTCCATCGTCACCGAAGTGGAGGTGGAAACGGTTACCGCCACCTGTACTGTTGGCCAGTTGACCGCGGGCCTGGGGGAGGTAACGGTAACCCGGCAGGTGATTGGCTACCGGGAAATTAAACAGGTTACCGAACAGGTGCTGGCCTTTCACCCCTTAGACCTGCCGCCGCGCACCTTCGAAACCACGGCCCTTTGGCTGAGCCTGCCCCTATCGCTGGCGGAGCAGTTGTCGCGGCGTGGCTACCATCTCTTGGGCTCGGTGCACGCAGTAGAACATGCATTGGTGGCGGTGCTGCCGCTATTTGCCATGTGCGACCGGTTGGACGTGGAAGGAGCCTCCACCCATGCCCACCGGGCCCTACGCGGGCCAGCCATTTTCGTTTACGACGCTTTCCCCGGGGGCGTGGGGATTGCGGAGAAAGGTTACGACCTGCTGCCGGAGGTGCTGCGGGCGACTTATGATACTCTGCTCCAGTGCGACTGCGAGGCGGGCTGTCCCAGTTGCGTACAATCCCCCTTCTGTGGGAACAACAACGAGCCCCTGGACAAAGAGGGAGCAGTAGCCATACTGCGGAATGCAGAGGTTCCAACGTAAACGTGGGGATGGGCAATTGCCCCATTGCCCTGGTGTCCCATCTCCTCTGCGCCTTTGTGGTGCAGAAAAGCCATTATCCTCCCACAATCTCCACATTTGCGCGGGGTACGGTGACTTCCTGTCCATTTTGCAGTTTGGCGACCAACACCCGCACCTTGGCCCCGGTTTCAATTTCCTGCAGTTCTGGCGGCAAGGCGACTACTTCGCCCAGGGCGCCAAAATAGGGTTCGCGAATGAGGCGGATAGGGGTTCCGATTTCCAAATCCTGGGTGCCGCTCCAGTGGGCAGTGACCTCCTCCGGCGGGAGTTCTGGGCGAGGCACGATGACCTCCGGGCGCAGTACACCGGCTCGAATTTGGGTGGCCCCGCTGACCGAGGCCTCTCGGCCGGAGAGGGAGGAGAGCAAATCGAAAGTTCGGCGGGCCATAGCAATTTCGCCGAAGCCCTCGGTCAGCACCAGGGTCAGGCCCACTTCCTCGTTGCCGGTGATGGCCACTCCCAGGTCGTAACCCAGGAACCGGCGCAGGTCGGGGTCTAAAATGCCCGCCGCGATAACGGCTACGGCTCCGACCTCTCGAGCCTGCAGGAGCAAATCGTAAGTCACCCGCCCGCCTACCATCAGCACCCCCCCGCGATGGTCCTGGTTGAGTCGTTCTGGGGGTACAATTTCAGCAGGGGATTCGGCTATTATCTGCAGCGGCCCGGAGGCCTCCCCGCCGATGCCGAAAATGCCCTGTACCCAGGCCCCGCGGGTCTCAATTACTGCCCCCTCGCCCGGCATTACTTCCACCACCGTGCCGCGCAGGTAGGCTTTCACCTCTACCGGCTTGGGCGGGTGGCGAATGGTGAGGTTGCCGGTCACCTCGGTAATGGTTTCGATGGTGCCCGTCACCGGGGCTTCCACCCGCGCCTTGAAGAACCGTCCGAACAGGCCAGGCGTTTCGGCGATTAGTTCTCCCTTCTCCACCGTTTCGCCCACTCCTTTGTGCAGGAACTTGGGCAATTCGTGGGCTTCCACGCCCAGTTGCTCTGCGGCGCGGACGATGGTCACGTTGCCGGGCAGTTCTGTACGGGCGACCAGGGTGTGGGGTTCGACCTCATCGCCGACCCGGACCAGCACCTTTCCTTTCAGGGGCAGACGGCGGGTTTTGCGCACCAACGCCCGCCCACTGACCGTCAACCCAGGGGTATAGGCGGTACCCATTGTTCGCCTTTAACTCTCAAAAGAAGTATCCCGTTGCTCGCCTCCCCTTGGCGAGGGTACGGCACTCAATCACATCGAATAGTTCCTGCCGGTTCATCGGTTTGAATCTTTCTTTCATGTGCTTCTACAACAGCCCGCATGAAATCCACAGTTTCGTCAACTGAGTGATCAGCCATAGCCACATTACACCAACGATGACCATATCTTACCAAACCCGGGGTATGATATATCCTACTCTCTTTTAAGGGGATTGTATGCAACAACTGCAAACTTTCAGCTGCACCCTCTTCCCTTTTAGACCTCCTCCAAGGTGGCTGGAATATTTCTTCCCTGCCCGGCAAATTTAAACCTGCGGGCGGACTATTCAATGGGGCAAGACATAAGGGGCACAATATTATCTCCTCTATTTCATTCTGCCTGGGGTACTCTGAACTCCAATTATAATCGTACTTTTCAAACGCATTTAGAGTTACATTATACGCTTCCAGCGGAACTACATCGTAAAAATTACTGACAACAGCAATTCCTAAAACGGCGAAGGTTTCCAGGGAATATTCTGAGGTTGAATACTCCATCGCAGGTATTAGACAGGAGTTTTTAGTCCAGTCCTCGTCAGTCCATTGAATGAGTTCATCTTTAACGTCATACCATTTATCAAAAGGAGCACAATATACTTCTTCTAATTTATGGACATCCTTAGGATACCAAAGATCACCATTTATAATGAATACCAACGATTTGCCATCAATAACAACCTCCTCTACTTCCTTAGCATATTCAGGGACTTCCATAGCCACTATAAGAGGGTGCCACCTTAGATTCCTATTTGAATAAGGGGCTTTATCAGTCCGTTCTCTTGTGCAAAGCGCATCTCTTTGCAGTTTTGCTCCTGCTCTACCGAGTCCGGCATCTCTACTAAGGTGAACTCTACCGTAATTTTTCATAAAATCTTCTCTGCCCTCCGAGTTTGGTATTAAGTCAGCAAGGGCTTGGGTAACAGTTCTGCATATCTCTAATGTCCATGTGTCTCCTTCAGTTAATTCAGTTGCAGAAACCGTCCGACCTTTAGCCATTTTTACCATTCCTTTCCGCTTCTCATTAAATCATCCATTTTCTTTCTGGCTTCCATCTTCATTCTTATTATCTGGGAGACTTCGTTTATTATTCTGCTTACAGTTTCTTTGTCCGTAGGGAGGGGAAGCACAATCTCATAAAGTCTATCTCCAAGGGTGGAGATTGTAGCCTGCACAAAGGTTTTCTCCTCTATTTGCTTCTGCACGATTTCGGTATTTAACAAATAAAGAAGCAGGTAAGGATGTAGTTGGTCCGGTTTTAAGCATCTTATCCTTCTAATGTGGCTTTGAATTACTATTTTCTCATCAAAAGGAGTAACAATCGCAGTCCTCCCTATGAGAAACGTTCCATCGGTAACTAATAAAACATCATTTTCTTTTATATCTTGCCTTTCCCTATATTTTTCGTAGATTTCCTCGGGAATACATTTTACAGGGTCTATTTTTATCTCCCAATTAACAATATCGGAAGTCCTCACGAAAGGAATTTCGCCCATTCCATAATATTTTGAGCCAACCTCATGTCCTCTCTTTATGGATATTAACCCCTGTTCGACTAACTCTTTAATCGTCCTAAGCCTATACTCATCTGTTTCCTCCATTTCTTTTAATTTTTGCTTAATTTCAGGGTCATAATAGCCGGGGATAAAGACATAATTTCTTATCTCGGAAAATTTCACCGTAAACCCAAGGCGACTTGTCTGCTGGACAGTGCCATTTTCCAACAGTTCTCTATACTTGGAGGTTATGAGCGGTAAATCATCATCCACTATTTTATTTCCGCCACTGTCAAGAATATAGTTTCCATTCCTATCCATCTTAAATATCATTTTGCCATTTTTATCGTGTCCTACTTTATCTGCAATACCCATAAATATTTCGTAATCTCCCCCGTTATTTCCTGTTTTCTCCAGAAACAAAACGCTCGTTTTTGTATGAGTGCTGGGAAGAAACGTTTCAGGTGGTAAACTGATTATTGCCAGTATTCTTGCAATTTCTAAAATAAACTCCCAAACATACCTATCACTGGGATTCCCGAACACGCCGTCCGGAAGAACAATGGCCATTCTACCACCGGGTTTAAGCAATCGAAGGCACCTTTCTATAAAAAGAATTTGTGGGACCTGTTTGGAAACTGAATTAGTGATTCTCCACTTATCAGTACGCTCCTTAACCCACTTATGTCCCAATTCATAACCTTTTAGGATTCTTTGGTCTTCAATGAATATTCTCGCTCCGAACGGCGGGTTTGTAAGCACAACATCAAAACTTTCATCTGCAATAACCTCTCTCATGCTCTCTGACCAGGATTCCGGATAAAGTGAATCGGCACAAAATATATTTGTGTACCCATCACCGACGATGGCCATATATGCTTTGCAAATCTTAACCAAATCTATTTCCTTATCAATACCATAAACGTTGTAAAAAGAACCCCTTAAATGGGATAAAACTTCTACTAAGAAACCTCCTGAACCGCAGGCAGGGTCTATAATCCTCTCTCCCGGCTCGGGGTTAAGCATTTCCACGCACAGCCTAACTACATTTCTGGGGGTGAAGAATTGTCCTTTTTCTCCCCGCAACCCCGGTCCCCAAAATGCTTGAAAAGCCTCACCTATAACATCCCTTTCAGTTTCGGTAAGAACATAATTTTGCAGTTTTTCAACAACATACCTAATTGACTCTTCATCAAGGTAAATTTTTTCCTCCTTTCCAAACACGTCGGGATACGAATCCTTTACCTTTTCAAACAATCTTCTGATTCTACCTCCTATTGCCTGGCTTCCCTCATTTGGTCTTATCACAAATTCTTTACCGCCTCTGTTATGGGTTTCATCAAATATTTTACAAAAAAGAATCCTCACCATTTCGGCTCCGAGCCTTTCTGCTCTTGGGATATTGCTGTTGCTGTAAAGGTAGTAATGAATTTGCTTGAAAACTTCCGGAAGACTTAGAGGTATCAGTGTGGGGGTGAATAAATCTAAGGTTTTAGGGGTAAAATTTCTTCTTGCCATGTTAAACACCTCACAGGATTTGGCTCGACATCTGCTAATCCGATTTCAACTCAATCCCATACTGCTGGGCTTTGCGGTAGAAGGTAGTGCGGCCGATGCCCAGTTTGCGGGCGGCTTCGGAGACGTTACCGCTGCACAACTCCAAAGCCCGCCGCAGGGCCCAGGCTTCCAATTTATCCAGAGGCAGGATTTCGTCTCCCTCCAGCGGGCCGGGAGGTGGGGGTTCGGGTGGCGATTCTGAGTTCCGGCGCGAGGGGGACGAACGTTCCCGGGGCCGATAGAGTTCCTGCACCGCCGGGGGCAGGTCCTCGACCTGGATTTCCGAGCCAGAGGCCAAAATGACCGCCCGATGAATGGCGTTCTCTAACTCTCGCACGTTGCCTGGCCAATCATAAGCCAGCAACAGGCGCATGGCTTCATCGGAAAAGCCGGTGATGGTTTTGCCCATTTCCTCGGCATAGCGGTGGGCGAAGTGGGCGGCCAACAGCGGAATGTCGCTCTTGCGCTCCCGCAGGGGGGGGATATGGATAGGATAGACGCTCAGGCGATAGTAGAGGTCCTCTCGGAAGTTGCCCACCTGCATCTGGGCCTCCAGGTCCTTGTTCGTTGCGGCAATGATGCGCACATCTACCTTGATGGGTTCGGCGCCGCCTACGCGGACGATTTCCTTCTCCTGCAGGGTGCGCAGCACTTTGGCCTGGGTGTCCGGGGACATGTCGCCGATTTCATCCAGAAAGATAGTTCCTCCCTGGGCCTGCTCGAACTTGCCGATTTTGCGGCTGGTGGCCCCGGTGAAGGCTCCCTTTTCGTGGCCGAAGAGTTCGCTGTCCAGCAGGGTTTCAGCGATGGCCGCACAGTTGACTATGACCAGAGGGCCCTGGGCCCGGTGGCCGTTGTAGTGAATGGCACGGGCGATGAGTTCCTTTCCAGTGCCGCTCTCGCCGGTAAGGAGAACTGTAGCGTCGCTGTCCAGCACCTTCTCCGTCATCTTAAAGACCCGCATCATGGCCTCACTTTCACCGATGATGTGGGAGAAGGCGGAGGAGGTTTCCAGCAGTTGTTCGCGCAGGCGGGTAACCTGGGGAGCCGCTTGCCGCTTGCGCAAACCGCTTTGAATACTGAGTTTGACCTTTTCGATGAACTCATTAGAAGGCTTGAGGATATAGTCGTGGGCACCCAGAGTGAGGGCTTCCACGGCTTTGTTAATGGAAGTCATGCCATCTTCAACACCCCGTCCTCCGATGTAGGCAGCGGTCATCATAATCACCGGCAGGGTTTCGTCCTGCTGCTTCAGCCGCCGCAGCACTTCAATGCCATCTATCCCCGGCAGCATCACGTCCAGGAGCACGAGGTCAGGCCGTTCTTGGGACACGGCCTCCAGGGCTTCCTCTCCACTCTGAGCCGTGATGATGTCATAACCCAGTTTGCCGATTTGATATTCCAGGAGGGTCAAAATGGCCCGTTCATCATCTACGATGAGGATTTTGGCCATGGTCGTCCCTTTGGTCGGTTGATTGGTCGGTGGACTGGTTGTTTTTGTTGCGCTCGCCGGGCCACACGTACACGGCATCGCGGCCCCGCTTGCGGGCTTCCAGCATGGCCTGCTGGGCCCGCTGGATGACCTGGTGCATGTCCTCGACGTGTCCCTCGGCCACCGAGACGCCAAAATTGGCCGAGATGCGCAGCGGTTGACCGTTGTGGTCTACTTGCAGTTCAGCCAGGCGCTGGCGGATGCGGTTGACGGCAATCAGGGCCTTGTCGCTGCTGGTGTGGGGCATGAGGACCACGAACACCCGGTCGTCGTAACGGGCCGGAACGTCCAGGGCTCGTACATTGGTGCGGAGAAGTTGGGCCACACTGCGCACGAGCAGGTCCCCGGCCGCGCTGCCGAACTGCCGGCGAATAGCCTCCACTTCCTCCAGGTCAATCATCACCAAGGCCAAGGAGACGGATATGCCGTAGCGCTGCTCCCGGTAGAGTTCCTCCTGCAACCGCTGCTCGAAGTAGTCGCGGTTGCCCAGCCGGGTCAACTGGTCAATGCGGGCAATGCGGCGGTAGGTCTCCGCTCGGCGCAGCACTGCTTCCACTCGTGCCAGGAGTTCACTGCGCTCAAAGGGCTTGGGAACGTAGTCGTCGGCGCCAATTTCCAACCCCTTGATTTTCTCAAACAGTTGTCCCCGGGCGCTGAGGAAAATAAAGGGAATGGTCTCCGTCTCCGGGTCCTCCCGCAAATGACGGCACATTTCCAAGCCATCCATCTCCGGCATGGACACGTCGGCCACAATCGCGTCGGGCAGCACCCGCTTTACCCGTTCCAGTCCCTCGAGGCCGTTCCGGGCCGTGGCTACTTCGTATCCGGCCCGGCGCAAAGTGTACTCGAGGAGGGTCAACATACTCTCCTCATCTTCCACTACCAAAATGCGCGTGTGCGACATGGGTTCCCTTCCTTTCTTCCCCACCCCTGGCTACCCCGCCTGCCCCAGTGCAAACTCTCCCCACTTCCCTTGCGGCTGGGGACGGCGTCGGCGTTTAGGCAGACGGACGCGAAAAGTACTGCCTTTTCCCTCCTCACTCTCCACCTCAATGGTTCCTCCGTGCCGCTCCACCAACTCCTGGGCGATGGGCAAACCCAGACCCGTACCTTCCATTTTCACCCCTGCCCTGCGACTGCGGTAAAACTTCTCGAAAATATGCGGTAAATCCTGGGCGGAAATGCCCACCCCCGTGTCTATGACCGAAAGGTCGAAGGTGTCTTTCTTCTCTTCGACGCGCACCCGTACTTTTCCTCCTGCGGGGGTGAATTTGATGGCATTGGAAAGCAGGTTAAGCAACACCTGGGCCAGTTGGTCGCGGTCGCCAACGAAACGGACATGCGGGGCCTGAATGTCTACACCCAGGGTTATCCCCTTCTCCTCTGCCTGCGCCTTGATGCTCAGGATAACGTCTTCCACCAAATCAGCCAGGTCTATAACCTCCTCCTGCATTTGCAGCCGTCCGCTTTCAATGCGCGACAGGTCCAGCAAATCGTCAATCAGGCGACTCAAACGGTCCGTCTCCTCGCGCACAATGCCCAGGAAGTTCCGGCGCGTATCTTCGTCCATGGTATCCGCATCCTCGATAATGGCTGATACAAAGCCCTTAATGGCGGCCAAAGGAGTGCGCAGTTCGTGGGACACGTTGGACACAAACTCCGTTTTCATCTGGTTAATTTCCACCTCCCGCGTCACATCCCGATAGGTGATGATGCGGCCAATCAGGGTCCCCTTTTGGTCATACACGGGGCCCAAGCGCCGTCGCAGCACGCGCCGTTCGGGGCAAACTATTTCGACCTCTTCCTCTACAACCAAATGGGGATTGTGTTCTGTTTCCCACAGATGTCGGTCGAAGGCCTGGGGGTCCGCAAAACAGTTCCGCATCCGCTCCAACAGGGCCTCAAAATCGGCCCCCTGCAAATCTTTCAAAGTAAAGCCAAACAACTCTCCCACCCGGTCGTTAATTAACACGAACCGGTATTCCTCGTCAATCATCAGGATGGCTTCGTCCGTAGCATTCAAAGCCGCATCCAACCGGTCCCGCTCCAGGGCTACTGAGTCCTCCCCTCTGCTATCCAACGAGGCGCCGGTTTTGTCCAATGGCAAGCGTAACATCCTCTGCCTCCGTTCGGTAACCCATCTGGGGACTTTTAGTTCCCTGATTCTCTTTCAACGGCTCAATTCCTCCTTTTGTTTCCTCTCCGGCCGGAAAATTTGGCCGGAGGCAGGAAATTCCTTCCCCAAGGAGAATTGGCCAGAAGTAAGTTACGGCAGTCACTCTGAAGGATTGGTGGCCCATGCGCAGCGAAGAAGCCATTTTGGATGAAATAAGAGAGGCCGAGGAGGTCGAACGACGTACGGTGCGGGGAGCGGCTGGTATAGGTCTAACCCAGTTGGGCACCGGGCTGTTGGAGATGGTGAAAATGATTGTCCTGGCCCGCCTGCTTTCCCCGCGCGACTTCGGTCTGGTGGCCCTTTGTTACCTCCTTATCGAGGCCCTGCGGCTGTTCAGCAATGTGGGCACGGGGGCGGCCCTGATTTACCAGCGCGAGCGAGTGGACCGGGTGGCTGATGTGGCCTTTTGGCTGAACGTGGCCGTGGGGATGGGACTGTTCTTAATTGCCCTGGGCCTGGCGCCGATATTTGTCTGGGTTTATCAAGAACCGGCCATCCTGGGCATGATTTACGTGCTGGCCTTTACCCTGCTCGTGCAGGCGGTAGGCATGACCCATCACCACTTATTGGAGAAACGGCTGGCCTTTGGGACCAAGGCCCTCGCGATTTTGGTGCCTCACGCCTTAGCCACCGCCGCTGCCATCTGGCTGGCCTTTCTCCAGGCCGGAGCCTGGAGCATTATTTGGAGCCAACTCCTCAACCGTGTGCTGGGAGTGTTGGTCGTGTGGGCAGTGTTCCCCTGGCGACCGCACTGGCGGTTCGACCGGGAAACGGCGCAGCAGGTGGTGGCCTATGGCAAGCACGTCTTAGGAGCCCGGCTGGCCATTTACTTGGTCAGCAACGTGGACTATGCCCTGGTGGGGCGGGCGTTGGGTGCACACCTATTGGGACTGTACCACTTCGGCTACGAACGGGCGGGCCTCATTTACAAGTACATTATTCGCGATTTGGCGGATGTGTTCTTCCCCGCTTTCAGCCTGGTGCGCGAGGAGAGGGAGAAACTGCAGGCCGGCTATTTGAAAACCCTGCAAGTCCTCGGGGCGGTAGCCCTGCCCACCTCGGTGGGCATGTTGCTGCTGGCCAGGGAGTTCGTAGTGGTCATTTTCGGCGACAAATGGCTGCCAGCCGTGCCGGTGTTGCAAGTCCTCCTCCTGTGGAGCATAACCCGTTCCCTGTGTGTCAACGTGGGCAGCCTATCCTACGCTCTGGGCCGACCGGATGTGCCCTTTAAGGTTTACACCCTGAAATTTGTCTGCTTGGTTCCGGCCCTGGTCGTCACCGTTCCCCAGGGCATCTTTGCCGTGGCTGTGACAGTGACGGTTGTACAACTGACGACCGACCTGGGCCTGATGGTGTTTACCCACCGTCTGTTGGGCTTGTCCAACCGGGCTGTTTTACGGGCTCTGGGACCGGCCTTTTTAGGCACCGCAGTTATGACTGCCGTGCTGTTACCAGGCCGAGTTTGGCAGGATACCACCGAAGCCCTGCCCCAGGTGGCGTTCTTTCTGGGAGCCCTAATCGCGGGGACCCTGGTGTACGCGGGCCTGCTGTTCGGCCTCAGTTCGGAGATGCGGAACCTGGCCCGTACCATTGGGAAAGCCTTGAGGGGGGAGAGAAGCGTTTGATGGGTTGACCGTTCATGGCCCTGAAAGTACTGACCTTGACCATGCTGTATCCCAACCGTGTGCGTCCCACGCAGGCGGTATTTGTGGAGCGGCGTGTGCGGGAAATGGCCATCTACTGTGAAGTCCGGGTGGTGGCTCCCATTGGTGCGTTCCCTGGGGGACGTTGGCTGCCCGCCTGGCGGGACCTGGCGGCTTTGGAAGGGGAGGAAGAGCGTTATGGCTTGAAAGTGTACCATCCCCGGTTTTTGGCCCCCCCGGGCTTGCTGCGGGACCTGCGTCCCTGGGCCTACGCCATAGGGGTGAAAAGTACGCTGCAACGGCTCCAGCACCAATTCGCTTTCGAGGTGATAGATGCCCACTTTGCCTATCCCGATGGGGTGGCCGCAGCCTTGCTTGCCCGCTGGTTGCGCCGACCCCTGGTGCTCACGGTGCGGGGGTCGGACCTCAACTGGCACTCGCGTTTTTGGCTGCGCCGGGTGCAAATCCGCTGGGCTTTGCAACGGGCGGCGCGAGTTATTGCCGTCAGCCAGGCCCTGAAACGGGCCGTAGTTGACCTGGGAACACCGCCGGAGCAGGTAGTCGTGGTGCCCAACGGAATTGATACGGAGCAGTTTTTCCCGCGCCCGCGGACTGCGGCCCGCCAAGCCCTGGGCCTTCCTGTAGAGGGACGTTTTGTGCTGTTCGTGGGCAACCTGCTGCCCATAAAGGGGCTGTCACACCTGCTCACGGCCTTTGCTCATTTGCATCAGAACCACCCCGACGTAAGGCTGCTGTTAGTGGGCGAGGGGCCCCTGCGCAGCGAATTAGAGCAGCAGGCCAGAAAGTTGGGAATAGCGGAAAGCGTGCACTTCCTGGGAGCGCGCCCCCACGCCCAGATACCGCTCTGGTTGGCAGCGGCGGAGGTGTTCTGCCTGCCCAGTTTAGCCGAGGGGTATCCCAACGTTGTCCTGGAGACTCTGGCCTGTGGGCGGCCAGTGGTGGCTTCCCGGGTGGGGGGCGTACCTGAAATAATCACCGATGAACGCTACGGCCTGTTGGTTCCGCCCGGCCAGGCCGAACAATTAGCGGCGGCTTTGACAACTGCCTTGGAGAAAGAATGGGACGAAAAGACTTTAGTGCAGCGCATAGCCGGCCAGAGTTGGGCGGAGGTGGGCAGAGCAGCAGTGCAGCAGTTGGAGCAGGCCGTTGCCGCGTGGAACTAAGGAACTGAGCAAATTGGTTCTTCATCTTGGGGCCGGAAAGGTTGGTAAGCCTTACATCTTCCCTTCCTTCACAAAGACTGACGAAGAGCCACCATATCTTGGGAAGTCCAGGCTTTAACCGGTTTCATGACGGGCTTTTATGAGGGTTCCTCAGCGGGGTTCTGACGGCCATCGCCCTCTGCCTCGTCGGGAATCCGGTCCAACAGTTCCCGAAGGCGCTCCTTACCCAGCAGGCGAATGAACTTCTCCGGGCCAATAGCCTGCA
>DTZQ01000278.1 GCA_012961305.1 Armatimonadota bacterium
CTCTGGTCAAATTCGAGATGATACCCGTCCCAGGAGGGACTTATGAGATGCCTGACCCCGCCCATCCGGGGGCCAAACGTAAGGTAGTATTAAAGGGTTTCTGGATGGGCAAAACCGAAGTGACCTGGGACGAATATGACGTTTTCCTGTATAGGCTGGATGAAAAGGAGGAAAAGGCGGCTGGAAAAGCACATGCTGTTTCCCGACCTACCAAGCCTTACGGGAATCCAGACCGGGGATTTGGACATCACGGCTATCCCGCCATCGGGATTACCTACCATGCGGCCGAGCAATACTGCCGCTGGCTATCCCTCAAGACGGGGAAGAAATACCGTCTGCCTACGGAAGCCGAGTGGGAGTATGCCTGTCGGGCAGGGGTCTTGCCCGCTGGTCCCCTGGAGGACCGGACCTGGTTGGACGACCACGCCTGGTATTGGGAAAACTCAGAGGATAAGACCCATCCTGTTGCCGCCAAACAACCCAACGCCTGGGGGCTTTACGATATGTTAGGCAATGCGGCCGAATGGTGTCAGGGTAGGGATGCTCGCCCGGTGGTGCGAGGGGGTTCCTACACCGACCCGGCGGCGAAAGTCCATCCGGCCGCTCGCCAGCATCAAACCCCCGCGTGGAACGCCAGCGATCCCCAGTTCCCCAAAAGCAAATGGTGGCTTCCTGACGCACCCTTTGTGGGTTTTCGAGTGGTGTGCGAAGGAGGAGGAGGAATCCCCCCCCTCCTTTGACCAATTATAAAATTGGGGGAAGGACCCCCATTCTGAACGAAGGAGGTTAGACACTATGAGCAAAAGGCTAAATTCAACGCAGGGTGAGAAAGCAAGGACAGACCCTAAGATGCCCCGCCGAGATTTTCTCAAAACCTCGGCCCGCCTCACTACCGCCGCTCTGGCTTCCCACTTATTGGGTTCTTCTTTCACCTATCCTAACGGTTCGGACAAATTACGGGTGGGCTTGATTGGTTGCGGTGGACGGGGCACGGGAGCAGCGCGTGACTGCGTCCAGGCAGCACCTGACGTGGAGATTTACGCGCTGGGCGATTTGTTCCCAGACCGGCTCAACGGTTGTCGCCAGCGCCTCCAGAAAGCCCTGGGAGACAGGTTCAAGGTGAGCGAGGACCGGTGCTTCGTAGGCTTCGATGCCTATCGGCAAGTGATTAACAGTGGCGTGGATTTGGTCATTCTGGCCACGCCGCCGGGCTTTCGCCCCCTCCACTTCAAGGCCGCGGTGGAGGCAGGCAAGCATGTGTTTATGGAGAAGCCTATCGCTGTATGTCCGACCGGGGTGCGGATGGTAATGGAGGCGGGAAAGTTGGCCGCGCAAAAGGGCTTGGGCGTAGTAGCAGGCACGCAGCGGCGCCATAAAAAGAGTTACCTCGAGACCATTAAGCGCATCCACGAGGGGGCCATAGGCAAGATTGTCGCCGCCCAGTGTTACTGGAATCAGGGCGGCCTGGGGGTGCGCAAACGCAGGCCTGAGTGGAGCGACGTGGAATGGCAAATTAGGAATTGGCTCTACTTCACCTGGCTCTCGGGGGACCACCTCGTCGAACAGCACATTCACAACTTAGATGTAATCAACTGGGTATTGGGCACACATCCAGTTAAGTGTATGGGCATGGGTGGTCGTCAGGCCCGTACTGCTCCGGAATACGGTCACATCTACGACCACTTTGCCATCGGATATGAGTATCCGGAGGGAGTAAAGGTATTGAGCATGTGTCGTCAGATTGATGGGTGCGCCAATCGCGTGAGCGAGTATGTCATGGGCACCGAAGGCACCGCCGACCCCGGGCGATGGATTCGCGGCAAAGTGTCCTACCGCTTCGCAGGTAGAGGAACTAATCCCTATGTGCAGGAGCACGCTGATTTGATTAACAGCATTCGCGCTGGCGAGCCTTTGAACGAAACGCAAAACGTGGCCGAGAGTACGCTGACTGCAATCATGGGACGCATGTCGGCTTATACCGGGAAGGAGGTCACCTGGGAACAGGCGCTCAACTCCAAATTGAACTTGGTGGAACGCTGCGAGAACCCTAAGTTCGGACCAATGCCCGTGGACCCAGTGGCGATACCGGGCAAGACCCCTTTAATTTAAACGTGACTACTCAGCCGGAGGCTGATATTCCCGC
>DTZQ01000279.1 GCA_012961305.1 Armatimonadota bacterium
GGCGGGGAGGGTTGGGAGGGGGCCGGGGATGAAGGCCGTTACCAACTTTCACGTCTGCCCGTAGCACACAACCCGCCCATCCAGGGTCGCCAGATACAACCGTTTATGCGCCGCGACCATTCCGTCAAATACTGGCGGTGAGTCGAGGGTATATTCGGCCAACTTCCTGCCGTCCGCGGCCGACACCGCCCAGAGCAAAGCACCCTTTTGTCCTTCAAATGCGCCGCTTTGTTCACGGAGTTGCGCCCGAATTTCGGGCTCGCCGAAGCGAGTGAATGCTTCTTCCTCATCTACCACATCCGGCGGGCCGGCGATGAAGAGCATCTGGTTGGCCAGAACCATTGCCCGCACGTGGAGCGGTACTTCTTGAGACCAGCGGTATTCGATTCTGAAGGGGACGCCGGAGGTCCTCTTGCCTTTGAACCTCATAGCCTTTCCCACCCGTCCTTCTACGGGCTTGACTTCCCCCACCGTGCCGTCGTTCTTGTTTCCAGATTCATCGGTGGCGTCGCCTTGGTCGAAGGAGTAGTAGAGGACCAGGGCCCTCTCCTGAGCCGTTCGACCGGGGTTTAGATAGTGCTGCCTTATCTCCTCCGCGCTTAGGGCCCGATGGTAGACTCTCACCTCGTCAATGAGGCCCTTAAAGCCGAAAGGCGACCCGTAGTCGCCCACCGTGCTTCCATCATCCGCCCCAATCTGCATCTCCTCGTGGGGGTCGGCAGCGATGAGGCCCAGGGCTTTAGCGGAACCGGAGGGTTGGCCGTTCACATAGAGCAGGAGTTTCCGGTCGGCGGTCAACACCCCGGCTAAGTGAACCCAGGGGCCCACCACGTTTTCTCGGGCGCCGACGGAACTTATTTCCTTGTTCACCCGAATCACAAACCGAGGCTTTCCACCCCGCAGGAGCAGGGCATACCCGTGCGAACTTCCACCTCTGGCCAGTATCACCCCATCCCCTCCTTTTGCCTTTATCCAGGCTTCGACCGTCAAAGGGCTATGGGCGGGATTGAGGCTGGGGGATTTGGCAACGCCTATCTCTGAGCCTTGGACCCTCCTTGCTGGTTTCTCCGGCGATGGGATTTCCCTGCTGGTAGCAAACAGATGATATTCCAGCGGCGTTGACCATTTGTAGTATTCCGGCTGGCGACCGTAGCCATAGACCGAGGAATGGTCCAGGACCAAGATGCGGCCGGCGGGGACTACTCGGCCGGCACGAGGCCAGCCTGCGGCCCCCGAGAGGACGCTCCTGCCATATACCCAGTAACCCCGGTGGAACCAGGTGTCGTCAAGGAAGCCAATGCTGGAGAACAGGTGTGCTTTCTCGCCCTCCTCCCAGGCGGGGTCCGAGGGGGTAAACACCCGTTGGCGCTGGCCCTGGAGGTTGAACCGCTGGGCCCGCAGGTAGATATACTGGCCGTCGCTGGACAGAATGTCCGGCAGGGCCGTGGGCATGTTCAGGCCCTTGACTTTCACTTGCAAATTCTCACCCGTTTCCGGGTCGCGCTCGTCGAGGATGGTCTCAGAAAGTTTGCGTCCCGTTCTGGGGTCGAGCCGCAGTAGGCGCAAACCTCCGTCCAAGAACATGGACCTTCCGGCGATACAATAGACGACGTCGTTCTGCACCAGCACGCTGCCGTGAACTGGCCAGACCGATTCCAACTGCTCAAAGGCTGTCAATCGGCGGTCAACGGGCGCCGCCCGGAAGCGCCAAATCATTTTGCCGTCGGCGGCCCGTAGGCAATAGACCCAGCCATCGGCGGAACCGAACAGAACCCGACCCTGGTAAATCGTCGGCGGGGAGTCCACCCGCCCGCCGGCCGTGTAGTGCCAAAGAACCTTCCCCGAACCAGCGTCGAGGGCATAAACCGTATGGGTGTCCACGGAGGCTACGAAAACCTTGTTTCCCGCAATTACCAAACTGCTAAGTTTGCCACCTAACTCAGTCCGCCAGAGGCGTTTCAGGTCCGCAGGAACCGCCGCCCTTGTGAAACCGCTGCGCGCCGCATCGTGGCGATAGGTGGGCCATTCATCCTGCCCGGCAGGTGAAGCCTCTTCCACCACTTCTCCGTAGGCCGGTCCCCGTTCGAGCCTCTCCTCATCAGACACCCCTCGCAGTTCCTCCCGCCCAACCGCAGGCTTGGGGGCCAGGGCGTTGAGGCCGTACAACTTCGCTATGATGTAACAGGCGCAATCATGGGGCGGGGCATAAATCAGACCATTACAGGGCATGATGCCGTAAATGCAGCCACCTCGAACCCAATGGTGGGTAATCCAATGTTGCTTGCGGAAGTCCACGAATTCGATGCCCGTTCGGGACGACAGAATGTAACGCTCCGTGGCCTTGGCCCGATAGCAGCGGTGGTGAAACCAGTAAGTCTGCACATCGGGGGCAAACTCCTTCTTTACTTCGCCGGTTCTCAAGTCCAGCCCGGTGAACACCCCCGAATCCCTGCCGCCGGCGATGGCTCCAGACCACGCCAACCCCCCGACGACCAGAAGGTCTTCGGGGGAATTGTGGCCGCCCCGATGATGTTTGGCCTTCCACAAGGTCTTACCGGTTTGGGCGGAGAGTGCAGTCATAGACCTGTCCCCGCCAGCGAACAGGACAAGGTCCTGATATACGACCAGCGTCGGGCCGAAGTTGGTCGGAATCGGTGAGCGTCTGGTGAGGGGCTCTGAACGCCATACTTCCTCGCCCGTCTTGCGGTTCAGACAGACTATTCTCTCCCCCTCATGGAAGTATACGTGTTGGCCGTCAGCCGCCAAGGTTAGTGGAACCACTCGGTATTCTTTTTGCCACAGAACTTTCCCCGTGTCCGCCTGGATGGCCATAATCCACCGGGGCTTTTCATCCCAGGGCCACTCGCGGGCCACCCGAGCCTTGGCCTCACCGATGCTCCTGTGCACTGGTTTGTAGTCAATCCGCCGCGGGGACTTGTTGACTTGAAGGAAGAGCACCCCTGCTGAGGCAATCACCTCCTCGGTGGCCTGAGTGCCCTCGTAGGTTCGGAGGGTCTCTCCCGTTGCCGCATCAAGGACGGTAAGGGGAGCCTCCAGCCCCAGCGTGACGTAGACCTTATCTCCCACCGCCACCAGGCGGCGGGGCAGTTGAGCCGGACCGCTCTTGAAGGGCCAAATATGGGTCCACCAGGAGGGAATCCGCCGCTTCCACAGAAGGGTGCCGTTGAACGCATCCCGGGCAATCAGGGACCATTTAGGCGGCAACATGATGGAGGCCCTGGACCCCTCGTCTATGATGTAGAAGAGACGGCCGTTCGCGGACACAAGCGCGCTCATGCTGGCCATACGGTCGTGATGCCGCGACCAGCGGGGACTCCCTACCCACTGCAGACCTCGCGGCGGGCCTACAACCGAATCATGGGCCACGGCATTGTTGCTCGCGTCATGCAAGTAATGGGTCCACTCGTCAATTTCCTTCGGCCAAGGCTTGACTATCTTCTCCCATCGGTCGCCCCGCTTGAGATACGCTACCCCCTTGGGAACCAATACCCGCAGTACTTCCTCCATAGGCACCTCACCTAAGTCCTCTGCCACCAGGAGGTTGACCAGGTTGTCAATATAGGGCAGACGCCTGCCTGACCATTGCTCCACCGACACCTGGCCGTAGAGACCCAACCGGCGAAGGTAGGTGCGGGCCTTGAGGATGTTGGTTGCCTCTGAGTCCAAGCCGTGAACCAAGTAACGGTCATTGGCGTGGAGTGCAGCAGTAAGCCTTCCCTCCCCACAGCCCAGATGCACAATCAAACCACCCTTGACGCCGGTGGCTTGGAGAATCATCTGAGCCTGTTGCGAAGGGTTTTCGGAACTGCCCCTTAAGCCAAACGCCCCCAAGAGGAACATCAAAGTCAGGGCCACGGGAACCCAGACCCCAAAGTTCAATTTCCAGTCACCCATCGAGCCACTCCTCCTTTCGTACTTGTTTACCGCCGAGTGCGCCGAGAACCCAGAGAAACAGTCCGAAGTCAAGGCTTTAGCCGGTCAAGGAAATAGCGGATAGCGGATTGGGGCCAGTAAGGCTTCAACTCCGGCACATTAACCCCACCAGCGAGATGGGGCGCTCCGGATACGCTAAACATGTGCCTCCTTTCAAGGGTCGGGTTTGCGCCAAGCCGCACCCGAACGGTCAAAACACCCTCCACTTGACAAATTCATGATAGAGCATGTAGCCCATACACAATACGACCACGATGATTACAACTACCCCGAGCAACTTGGTCAGAGCAGGATTTAGCCCCGCGTTTTTCAATCGGGTGTACTTCAGGAGCAAATACACTGTCAGGGCAACTACCGCCGCAGCCAGATAGGCCAATGCCTGCTTGCTGTACCAGCCTTGGGAGGGAATCCCTTCTTCCTTGCCCCACTTCCAGGTGTGTTCCAGCGGATAATAACAGGGCAACTTTAGGGAGAACCAAGTGGTACCGCAATAGAACAAGGCCGTCATGGCCGCGAAGACCGAACCGACGATGTAAATAATGTCCGCTTTTTTCATTACCAGGACCCTTTCAGAAGCGTAAGATAACTACCGATGATAACCTTGTACCAAATTATTATGTTCAGCAGCAGGCACAGCGGGAAATAGAGGGATAGTTTTTCCCTTTCCCTGTCCGGCTGGAAGTTTCGGCTCAACAGGTAATATACTAAGAACAGGGCCAGACCGATAGCGCCCCAGTGTTCCTTAACTTCGAACAGTCCAGTTGCCCAGGGCAACTGAGGGTCAAAGTAGTAGTGGCGGATGTAGACTCTGTAAGCAGGATAAGCCAATGCTCCTATGAGATAAGTGGCTACATAGGACCAGAAGGCAACTTTGACATAGCGTTTTTCCAGTTTTTGCCAGCCGAATTTGCCCCGCAGGTAGCCGGTGAGGCAGAGCAAATTGTGGGTTAAACTGCCGACCAGGACGAAAGTAACCAACAGGTGGACCAGGAGCAAAATTTCGTAGAAGTTTTCCAAAAACACCTTTTTACCCGCTTCCATCGCCTTAACCTCCTGCGCCACAGTGTTGCCCTGGCCTCATTCCAAGGTATCCACCACCCTGAATTCCACGCTGGTCCTGTTGTTCTTCTCCCTCTCATAACTCTGCTTGACCTCTGCATCCGTGAGGGCCCGTCGGTAGATTTTGAGTTCGTCGAACAGACCGGCGAAGGGCTTAAAGGTCGAAGGAATCCTAAGGTCCCTTCCCTCAACGCTCAGGCTGCCCTTCAGAGTCGGTGGAATCCTGGTCGTGCTGTCCAGTTCCCCATTGATATAGCACTTTACCTCGAACTTTTCGCGGTTCACCACAAATGCCACCTGAGTCCATTGCTGGGCCGCCAGGGGGGTGCGAGAAGTAGGACGCACCGTCTTTCCCTCAGCCCTCGTTTCCCCCAGCACCATCTCCACCCTGCCGTCCTCGAGCAGGTTAATAACCCACCAGTTCTGGGGAAAATTCTCCTTCCCCATTATTCGCCTTCCGAAACCATCCACCTTCACCCAGAACTCAATGCTGAACTCAGAGGTGCCGAAGTGCAAATCGGGGCCATCGAAGATGGTTATGGCGCCGGGTATGCCCTCTATAAGTACACAGGTGCCAAACGTTCCCTTTACCCAAGGGGCGTAAACCTCAGCATCGTTTCCCATTCCCGAACTGTCGGCTGCTATTTCGCCTTTGCCCTCGTCGAACTTCCAGTAGCCCACCAGGCCCGGTTCCCTCGGCTGCCTCTGGGCTCCTATCTGTGGCTTTCTTTTTGCCGCTACCGCTTCCGGGATAGGTTGACCCTTCTGCCCCAGGCAAAGCAACTTTCCGTCTATGGTGCACATATACAACCTTCCCTCTGCGGCAATCAGACCGTCGAAGACGGGCAGAGAATCGAGTTGGTATCCTTTCAATGTCCTCCCCTCAGTCGCTGAAATGGCATACAGGAAACCACCCCTTCGGCCCTCAAACGCAAGCCGCGACCGAAGGGCCCTCTCTGGGGGACCCGCCACGAACAGCGTCTGGCCCGCGAGCACCAGTGCGCGTGCGAGGAGCGGCACACCTTCGGCCCAGCGGAACTTCACCTTGAATTTACGCTGGCCCCTGGGGGGATAGTCACGACTGGCGCGTTGGTAGTCCGGCGGTTCCTGTACAATCTGCCGGTCGGTGGCAAAAAGGTGATATTTGCGCCCAGTCGCCCCCCGATAGAAATCGGGCTGGTAGGCAAACCCATATATGGATGACCCATCAAAAACGAGCAGCCGTCCTGCAGGGACCTCTCGGCCGGCGAAATACCAGCCAAGGTAACCGGAGTAAAAATGAGTCCCGTAAATCCAGTAGGTTCGGTGCCACCAGGCGTCGTTCAAAAAGCCCGCGGGGCTGTACAAATGCGAGCGCGCCTCCCGTTGCTGCAAACTACGAGGGTCAAATCCCAGGTGGCGCATGTAGACCAAATCGCCGTCGCTGGAAAGGAGGTCGGGAAGGAGGCCGGGCATCTCGAAGGGACGCGGTTCTTCCGGCTGCTCCCCCGTCTTCGGGTCCCTGCTGTAAAGGCGTGTTGCGGCCAATTTCCTGCCGGTTTTCAGGTCCAGTCGGTAAAGGTAAATTCCCCCATCTATGTAGGAAGACCTTCCGGCGGCGCAGTAGACGAAGTCGTCTTGGATGAGGACACTTCCGTGCACCGGCCACGCCGATTCCACCTGTCCGAAGGCTACCACCCGCCGTTCCTCGGGCGCGGCGCGAAACTTCCACACCAGTTTGCCGTCAGAGGAGCGAAGGCAATAAACCCAGCCGTCCGCGGAACCGAAAACAACCAGTCCTTTGTGGACCGTGGGGGGAGAATCCACCCTCCCGCCGGCCATAAAACGCCAGAGCAGCCTGCCGTCTTGGGCATCCAAGGCCTGAACCGTGTGGGTGTCCACTGAAGCCAGGAAAACCTTACCCTCGGCCATCACCGGTGCGCTGAGCCGACCGCCCAAGTGGGTCTGCCAAGTGTATTTCAAGTCTGCCGAAACTGGGGCTTTAGTAGAGCCGCTGCGAGCGGCGTCATGGCGATAGGTTGGCCATTGGGCTTGGGCGGCTGCTTCCGTTGAGCCCAGGCCTGGGGATTCATATGCAGGGCCCTGCTCCAGAGGGTTGTCGGCGGCAGGGACAGGCTCCACGGTTTCCCCGGGCCTAAGTGGGGCCAGGGCGTAGAAACCACTCAACTTCGCCTCGATGTAGCAGGCACAGGAATGAGGCGGCACGTAGAGGAGCCCATTGCAAGGTAAGATGCCGTACTGGCAGACCCCGCGAATCCAATGGTGGCGAAGGGCCGACCCGGTCTTAAGGTTTATGAATTCAACCCCTGTCCTACCCGTGATGATATAGCGACTGGTTGCCCGGTTGCGGTGACAGCGATGATGGGGCATGGTGGTGCGAAAGGCCTGCTCTGTTGAAAGTCGCCGTTTGATTTCGCCGGTTAGTGGCTCCCGCCCGAGGGTGAAATCTGCGTCTCGGCGCAAAGGCGATTGCCCAACCCAGACCAGCCCATCGGCCACGAAAACATCCACGGGCGCGTGAAACGTCTCAGTGCATTTGGTAGCCCACAATTTCTGGCCCGTTTCGGCAGAGAGAACGACCAGTTCCCCTGGCCCGCCCGCACTGAAGGCTGCATTCCATCGGGGCTTCTTCGGAGGGGCTAAATCAGCATATCGGTCAGCACAAAGGAGCAGGTTGTCGTACACCAAGAGCGTGGGTGCAGACCAAGGGGGACGCTTGACAGCAGCCGCTCGGTCGTAGCGCCAGAGTTGCCGGCCGGTCTTCGCCTCCAGACAAATAACCGCTTCGCTGTTCTGGAAGAACACCCGTCCCCCTCCTACGGCCAAGGCCAGGGGCAGAAGTTGGGGCTCAGACCTCTCCCACCGAATGTCGCCCGTTTTGGCCTCCACCGCCATAATGCATCTCTGGCGCGGCGCAGAGGTGGAGGCCTTCCCCGCCGGGGATTTGCTGAGTACAAGGAACAAGACTCCCTCCTGGTAGAGTATTTCCTCCGTGCCCTCAGTTCCTTTGTAGGTCTTTAGGGTCTTGCCCGTTGCGGCCTCGAGGGCCGTGACCGGTGCCCCCAGGCCAAGCGTCGCGTAAACCCTGTCTTCCACCGCGACCAGTCGGCGAGACAGTTCCGGAGGGCCGGAGCGGAAGCCCCGGAGATGGGATTCCCAGGAGGGAATCCGCCGTTTCCAGAGGAGTACTCCGTTGAACGCATCTCGGGCAAGGAGAGACCACTTCGGTCGCAGTAAGATGGAGGCGGTCGGAGCCTCGTCTATGATGTAAAAGATTCTTCCCCCAGCCGAGACCACTACGCTTATACTTGCCAGGTGCTCATGGTGTCTGGTGTTCCTGGGCCCGGCGACCCACTGGATATGATGCGGGGGGCCTACTACCGAATCGTTGGCCACGGCATTGTTGCTGGCATCGTAAA
This sequence comes from Armatimonadota bacterium, assembly GCA_012961305.1. Lineage (GTDB taxonomy): Bacteria > Armatimonadota > UBA10988 > UBA10988 > DTZQ01 > DTZQ01. The sequence goes on from DTZQ01000279.1 coordinate 8,433, forward strand.
GAGCATGGGTCCACTCGTCAATATCCTGGGGCCAAGGCTTGACCGTTTTTGTCCATTTGTCGCCCCTTTTTACGTAGGCCACGCCGTTTGGAGCCAGAACCCGCATAACCTCGTCCATCGGGATGGCACCCAAGTTTTCCGCGACCAGCAAGTTGACCAGATTGTCGCTGTAAGGCAGGTGCTTACCCCGCAGCACCTCAACTGAAACTGGCCCATACAGTCCAAGCGAATGGAGGTACTCGCGGGCCGCGCGGACGTTTTGCGCCTTCGCATCCAAGGCGTGAACCAGGTAACTTTCGTTCGCCCGCAGCGCGGCCGTCAATCTCCCATTCCCGCAGCCTAAATGGACGATGAGACCGCCTTTTACCCCCGTTGCCGCCAAAATTTGCCGGGCCAGTTCCTCCCGCGGCCCGAGTCTTAGTTCCGTCCTCCACCAGAAAGGGCTAAACGCTAACCCCAATCCCAAAACGCCTACCCCTCCTATCCAACGGGCTATCGCTCGGGTGCTCAAGATGTCCCTCCTTTCTGGCTACTAAGTGCCACCCTTGACCCGCTCGACCGATATTTACCATAGAGGCCGCAAGCGAAGGCTATTTGCCATAGAAGGTCTTGGAGAACTCCCGCCACTCGGTTTCAGTCCCAACGAAGTACACGGTGCCCTCTCCCGGCAGGAGCGTGGTGAGTTTATCGGCTATATTGCTGCATAGCCAACCTAATTCCCCCATGCAGTCCCAAATCATCAGCAATCGGGCTTCTAACGAAACACGGCGCTTCTACATTTAACCCCCTTTTCATAATCCTTACCGCAGGTTCTTTTAACAAATCCTCATTGTGCACAATGACCGAGCCATAGTAGGTGATGTACCGGGGATTGTACGCTTTAGCCATTTGGTGGAGCACATTGCCCAGAGCAATCTGGGCCTCCATTATTACCCTCAAAGCCACGGGGTCAAATTTTTTGGCCTGCGCACAAATAATCTCTGAATTTACCTGTTGCAGCACAAAACCCGGGTGTTCAGCAAGGAACCTTTCCTTATCCCTAATCTCCCCCGGTAGGTTTGACAATGCCCTCTGGCGTGCTTCCTGATAGGAACCAGACTGAAAATCATTCTCTCGCAACACGCGGGTGCGTTCGGCCTCCTCGGTAATGTAATCCAAAACCAGGTATGGATTTTCCTTCAAGAACGCCTCCTTATCATCTATTTCATCCGGAACCTTTCCCCAAGCAACTTCCCTGGCTGTCTCGTAAACTGGGGAGTCGAAACCGTCCGGAGTGGTAAGAATGGTATAGACGCCGTTATGGGCGATTCCCGTGCCGGAGACGTAGGCTTCGGCACAGTCGAGTTTACCACAGCCGCAGGCCACCCCCTTTGAGAGGCCACTTAAAAAGTGCCCCACTTCTGCGGCGTTGCCATAGTGTCCTTCCAAAACCACCCCATTTTGACACACCCCCCCGCCGAACCCCGCTCCTAAGGTTATCGTCGCTATGGTCAGGTTGGATTTATCATCATACCCTTTGCCCACGCCGTCCCAAAACTCGCCCAGGACGGCTCCGTTGACGTCGTTGATGACTTTAACCAACTCGCAATTTAACCCCTCCTTCAACGGTTTCCCCAACGGAATATACACGATGTCCTCAATGACATACTTCTGATATTCCGGTCTGTCAAGGTCGGGAAATACAATGTTCGTGGAGTCCTTGATGGATTCGCCGAATTCTTCCAATATTGGGGGGTCCCTTAATTCCAACGGTCCGGCTGCTGTTACCCCGTAAGCCACAATGTTTTTTAAGGAGATACCTTCCTTCTGGGCCAATGCTTCCATCAGGCGGACCATCTGACAACTTACGCCGCCGGGCCCCCTTGACTTATCCACTTCTTCCTGGCACGGTTCGCAGATGAATTCCCCCCGCTCATCGGCTATTACCGCACGTACGTTCTTACCCCCTAAGTCATATCCTCCGTAATAAATGGCCATGTTTGTCCACCTCCCTTCCTGGGCAAAGATAATAAAGACCCGCGGGAGCCTTTGACCCAATTGTAACTTCAGAGAGCACCTTTGTCAAGGGTAGGCTTTGCCCAGTTGGTTAAGGTGGGGAAACAAGGGAGCGAGAACCTACTCCCATGTTGCGCAGGAGCACTCCCATCAGGTTCAGTTTCTTGGGCTCGTTCTCGGGGTTGGGCTCTTTCTCCAGGAACTTGATTTGGTTGAGGAAAACGCCTCCCCTGCCGTGCGGGTAGGCGACCAGACCCCCCACGTTGTCAATGAACACCGCCTTGGGTGGCGGTTCTGCCCGCAGGAACTGTACGTTGTCAATGCCTACCAGCCGCAAATCAGGTCGGTCGAGTCTCCGTTCGCGCCAGGTGCGAATTTGCAGCGTAATGGTCTTTTGCACCCTCTTAGGCGGCTGGAGTTTGACCTCCCTGAGGCCGTAAGAATCGGGCAGTGTAGTCCGGAGGGCGTTTTGCTCGTCACCATCTAAGATGATGTCCAAATCCTTGATGGTCCAGTAGTTGGCGTTGTTCCAGATGTTTATTTGGGCGATAGTCTCGGGCCGACGCAGGGTAAAGGTCAGGGGCTCTGGGCCCCCCTCTGGAATCCATATTTGCCGGATGTAGCGCCAGAAGTCGCTGTTGAACAGCCCGTTGACGAAGTTGTAGGGGTCGTGGTCGTCAAAGGTTGGTCTGTACTCATACGGGTCCGCGGGGCCGCCGGGCATGCGGCAGAACGGTGCGATGTCCCGACCATCTATGACCATGGTGTAAACATCGCCGGACAACCAGTGCAGCCCTTTCCACTTGGCAACCCACTCGGTACTGTACATGCTAAGGTCACTGTTGCCCAGGGTCGCCGCCAGCGGGAAGTCGGGTCGTTCAAGGGTCACTCGCTCGATGCGGAAGGGACGGATGAGGTGGTCGGTGCCGAGAAAGGCGTTGAACTGGTCAATGCCGTGCTGGTCCAGTCCCAGGAGCATAATCCAGCCGCCGGCCTCCTGAAAGGCCAGTGCTGGTGCCTTTAGCGCATTCAAAGCCCGCAGGTTCCGGGCAGAGGCATGGACCAGGGCCACCTTGTACTTAGCGGGATTCAGCGCCTCCTGGAGGCTGGTCACGACCTCCATGAGCACGCCTGTGGCCCTGACCTTGTTCACCAGCAGGCGGTTTCCGGGGGCATAGACCGCGGCGACCCCTTCAGGCGGCCGGTAGTTTGCATAGGTCTCGATTAGGTTACGAAGCAGCACCTCGGCCGCGGGCTCCACTCCCAGTTTCGCGCCCGCGCGCAACTGGCACACTACGATAATGCCCGAACCACAGGCCAGGTCCGCCAGCGCGGTGTATTTGAGCAGACCCCCGCATTCGACCAGACTCCTGGCACCCTGCGAGGGCTTCTCGTAAGCATGTTTGTAAGTGGGATGGGCACCCCTCCAGTCCATGAGGTCCTCCTTGCCCAGGTCCTTGAAGAGCGGGGTTCCCAGGGCCTGGGGATGGGCATAGCCGCCAAAATGGTCAGTCGGTTTCAACGGCACGGGTAGGTTGGACCCGGCGACCGGAACTTCCTGCTCCAGTACAATGACCCGCCCGCCACGGACGGCGAAGGACAGCAAGGCTCGCCCCGAGGCCTCCTGAGGAGTGAGGGTGTCCGGCCCGATGAGCAAAAGGCCAGTTCTGCCCTTCAAATCGGCCAAGTTTTCAAGGCCCTCGAACTTCGTGCCGGTGCGAGTCAGAAAGGCCTTTAACTTCCCCCAACGGTCCAAAACGGCTACCGGCACGGAGACTTTAAGGGAGGTCACCGCCGGAAGAACCGGCACGGAGCGCCGGTCCAGGTAGTCCTCGGCCCCCGGCTGGCTCGCCTTCAAAGTGAGTGTACCCTCCAGACGTCGCTCAGTAGTGGGTGCGTTGATGACCAGCGTTTGCTCGAGGCCAAAGCCGGGCTCAATGTGCAGGGTTACCCGGTCGCCGGCTATTTTCCGCCCGCCGATTTCGTAAGTCCACTCGAAGGTAACGGGTGCCTCACTGAAGGTGTCGTTCAGGACCTTGAAGAGCAGCGTGTTCTTTTGGCTGGCGAACAAGCGATAGGTCTGTTTGCGAGGAATGACGCACAGGTCGCTGAATATTTTCTGGGCCTCTTCGTACTGGTAAAGGTTATCCCAGGGAAAGAAACCGGCGACGCCCGCCCACCGGTAGCCGCCGTAAAGCATTCGGAGGAACTTGGCCTTAGCCCGCCGCGCTGCCTGGGTTCCCCGGAACGCTTCGTCGCCTGCTACGTAGGAGCCAAAACGCAGTTCATTGGCATAGGCACTTTCCCCCACCACCCAGGGCTTCTTTCGCTTCCAGGGCCAGCGAGTGATTTTGGTCGCGTAGTGGGTAAGGGTGTAGGCGTTCTCCGGGTAGTAGTCCAACTCGCCCAGCGGATAGTGGGGCGAATTGATTTCCAGCCGTCCGCTCAGGTCCCCTGCCCCTCCGACCGTGTAGGGGCGCGTGGGGTCGTTCTTGCGTCCTGCCTCTACCACTTCGTTCATCAACTCTTCGATGCGGTCAAGAAATGCACCGTAGAGGTTCATGCCATTGATGTACACCAATTCGTTCTCCACCTGGTACATGATTACCGAAGGGTGGTTGCGGTAGGCACGCGTCAACTGAGATAGGTGACGGCGGAAACTCTCCCACAGGAGTTCATTGGGAACGAAAGTGGTCTTTCCCGTGTTGGGGTCCCTGACGCGGTCGCCGAGGGCATAACTAACGTACATCCCGTCAATCATCGAGCACAAACGCCCGGGGATACCATGGCGGTCGTAGAACTCCAGCCGTTCCTCGCGCGAGGGGAGGAAATTGCTGGTCTTGCGGTTGCGGCTGAAGCGTAGGAAGCGGTTCCGCTCCTCGTGGAACTGCTGGAGGAATTCCTCTCCGGTCCAGGGTTGGCCGTGGACGTCCACCCAACACCAGAGGTTGCGCCGCACCCCGTTGAGGTAGATGCCGTTGCCTTTGATGCTCACCTCTCGAAAGCCGAACAGTTCCTCTTGGACATCCAAAGGTTTTCCGCCTTCTACAACCGTGGTGCGCAGTCGGTAGAGATGGGGATTGGGTTGCGGCCACCAGAGTTTCGGGTTGGCCCATTCGCCCGACACGGTGACCCTCGCCGTACCGTAGGCAGGCACCGTAATTTCCACCGGCCCAAAGGTCTTTTCTACCCGATTGCTTCCATCGTAAACGGCCTCGCACCGCACTTGCAATTTCCTTCCGCGCCCGGTGGTGTTGCGCACGGTCACCTCGACCTCCAAACGTTTTGGGGCCAGCGAGGGCTTAATGAACACATCCTCGGTGTACGCATTGCCCACGGAAACGAGCGTCACCGGGTTCACCAGGCCGTAGTCGAGACCGTTGCCGTCCCCCTTGGTGCTGGGGTAAATGGGCGCAATCCACCGCACCCATCGCGCTTTGCTCCTTGGGCGGTTGCGCAGCCGCTGGATGCTTTTCTCCTTCATGTGGGCAGCATCAATGGCGTAATAGGGTCCTTTCACCGCCACCAGGAGTTCATTCACCGCCCCCGGCTTCACAAACTGCGAAATGTCGAGGTCCCACGGAATCCACACTCCCCGATGGGTCCCCGCCAGTTGGCCATTCACAAACACGCTCACCAGCCAGTTGGTGCCGGAGAAGTGCAAATAGAAACCTCGCCCTCGGTGTTCAGCGGGCACTCGCACTCGGGTGCGGTAAATGACCCGGTGGGCCAGGGCGGTCTCCGGGTGGTCCCACAGCGACTTGGGAACCTCAATGCCCATCCAGCGGAGCGGATACTCCTCTGGAGTCGGGAGGCGCTTGACCGGGACCAGCGGGTCCTTATCCATGTTCGGGTCATCATAGCGAGCGACCTGCCACAGGCCGGTCAACTTCACTTCGGTGCGTTCGGCGGGCCTGTGTGGCGCCGGCAACTCAAAAACCTGACTGGCAGCTTCTCGGTCGCTTTCCCGGTCGTACTGTTCACCGGGCCGCAGGCGTCCTTCAGGGACGAAATGCCCCTTGGTCAAGGCTAAGCAGTCGAGGCCAATCAGCATCCGCCCATCGGGGCCCGGCTCGCGGTAGCGCAACTCCCAGCGGACCGGTCCGGCCCTCAAGGTTACCTTCCCCAGGTACAGCCAGGCCACCTCGGCCCAGTCGCCCAACTGCATTACATTGGTGGTGGCTTTATCGCTACCCACCTTAATCCAAGGCCCCTGACCGATACGCCATTCGAGGGACGGACGAACCCACTCGAAACCGAGGCGCGCCCAGACTTCATACTCGCCCGGTTCGCCCACGCGCAGGTCGTATCGCAGCAGAAAACCCTCGGGAGGGGTCTCCCGCTTGGCTGCGTTCTGGTCGAGGGTCTTTACCAGCCATTTTCCCCCGGACAACAGGCCCGGTTTGCCGAAACTGGAAACGTCGAATTCAAAATTGGCTGCGGCTGGCCCTTCGCCTTCCACCCACACATAGGCCGCAGGCTGAGCCTGGGCGCAAGCACCCGGAAATAACATTACGAGGATTGCAAGCGCGGTTAGAGTGCTCAACCTCCAATAGTTACGACTGGTCAATACACCCATAACTCGACCAGGTTAACTTTAATACCGCCGGGCTTA
>DTZQ01000280.1 GCA_012961305.1 Armatimonadota bacterium
GACCGGGGGCGACGATGGTCTTCCCCCGGTAATAGAGGGCCGTCGAGGCCCCCCCGTCCAAGTTCATGGCGCTCACACAGCCCAACTGTTCCATGATGGAGGCCAGGCGGGACAGAGTCACCCCCGCTGGCACACACACCAACTTCAACTTGTTGTAGGCAGTTATCCCCACCGCGCTGCGCGGGCCAGCCTCCAGCACATGGGGGTCAGAAAAGCCCTCCAACTCCGGGTCCACCCCTACTTGTCCGGCCAAAATCAGGCTGGGCCCACAGGCCAGTACCGATACGTACCCCTTCGCTGCCCAGTCCACATGCCGTCCGTAGGGTACCCGGCGGAAGGTCACCCGGTTGTCGGCGTCGATGGCCAAGGCCGTACCCATCCCCCCGAAATTGACCAGTTTGCCATCAATTACGATGTCGCCCGTAGGCTTCAAATCCTGCTTGCCGAAGAAAGTACCGTTTATGGCCGCGGTGGGCTGGGCCCGCGCAATCAGGGCCGCAAAGTCCTCATCGGTGCCGGGGAAGCCCGCGGCGACAAAAGGGGTCACTTTCACCTGCGGGTCGTTTAGGTTCACCGTGACCACATGCACCAGCACACGGCTGAGGGTGCGGTGTTCGTAATCCACGCTGCGGGCCCAAGCGGGAGCAACGACCAGAAGCAGGAAAATAAGGGTGTTCCGCCACAGTAATACTTTCCAGAAGTAAAATAGGGGACAGTTCATGACTCTCTCCTTGGCGAAGTTACGCCATTGGCCACCGGACCGCAGGGAAAAACAACCCCACGCTTTCCACCCCGGATAGCGGATAACACCCAATACATCTATCCCCGGATGGCAGGTAGGGATAAAATGACAAGTAATACTCCATCCACCAGCGGGGAGGTGGTTAGTGATGGGTTATCTGCTATCCTGCGGTGGTTATAAGGGTAGGCTATCTGCCATTGCGCATTGATGGGGAGGAACCACCTATTAGTGGCCCACAGCCCCGCCCCAATTCCGACCTGAGGGAAAGGAACCTCAACTGGTGGGTTCCTCGGTTTCGGCGGGACGTTCGCGCTTCAGGAGGATGCGTTCAATGGTCCCGCTGGCTTGGCCTACGGCGGCAATTACCTCCCACCCCTGCTCCCCCAACTCGTTGAGCACCCGTTCCAAGGGGGCCGTGTGCACCGTCCCGTGCCACTCATGCCCCTCCATAATGATTTTGTACTCCCACTTCTTCATGGCAAACCCTCCTTATCTAACCTTGTCAAGTTATAAACCCTATCGAAAAAGGGAGTGGCAGGGTTCCCCGGAATGATTCACCAGCGCAGGGTTACCTCCAGGGCCGAACCTTCAAGCACTTCGACCCAGTCGTCCAGCAGCAGCCTCACTTCCGTTCCCTCGCGCCGTATCGTGGCGTTCAGGCGGCGGCCTTCGACTTGGGCGGTGGCCATAACCGTCCCTGCCTTTTCCGGCACCGCGAAAATTAGTTCGCGCACGCGCAACCGTCCGTAGCGTACCTCAATCCGCTCGCGTTGGGCACGGCCCTCGCGTCGCTGCACGAACAGGCCCCAACCCTCCGGCGCGGTGTAGAAGGAGCGATGGTCCTCCGGCTGCCAGCGAGGTTCAAAGCCCAGTACGCCAGCCGGGCCGTCCAGGATGAAACCCTGGGCAGCCAGAAGCAACCCTCCCGAACTCATGGCCCGCGCGTAGAACTTGCCGCACTCCAACTCGTTGAAGGGATTCCCCCCCGGCCCCGAATTCAGACCCTCCCGGCGCCGTCCGTCATAGCGACTTCGGGCCGTCTCCACGAGGCGCAGGGCCTCTTCAATTAAGCCTTCCCAAATCATCAGCCCGGCCACCTCGTATTCAATGCCCGTCCAAACCTCATCGGCGTAGATGATGAACGGGTTGGGCCGTCCTCCTTGGGGCCAAGTGCACATCAGCAGGCCGCCCTCGTCGTCCAGCACGTAGCGGCGGGGCCGCTGCTGGAAGCCGCGGAAGTTCGGGCGGAAGTTGTAGCGGAAGATGGCCCGCAAGGCGGAGCGCACCTGTTCGGGCGGGTAGAGGTAGCCCAGGTTCAACTGATGGGCCCACCATTGTCCCAGCAACTGGTCGCTGTGGCAACCGGTGTTGTAGTCGTGGGCCGGTGGGTCGCCGGGAATCTGAACGAAGTACTCGCCGTTCCAGAGTCGCTCCGACTGATTCCGAGAGCCTGCCTCCCGGATGCGTCGGTAGCGGGCCGCTGCCTCCGTCTCGTCCATGACCTCCGCCATGCGTTCCGCCGCCCCCAGCGCTGAGAGGTACTGGGAGCCCAAGAAGGTGGTGGCGCCCGAAGTGGCGCAGTCGTAGGTGTTCCACTGATGCCCGTTTAACACCCCATCTTCGTCGGGGTCGAAGTGCTGAATAAGCCAATTCATGGCCTTCTTCAGGTTGGGCCAGACGCGCTTCAGGAAAGAGTGGTCGGGGCTCAACAGATGTTCGCGGTAGGCTGCTTCGATGGTGGCGCAGTGGCCGTCCACGAAAGCCCGATGGGGCCGATGCTGGCGGTGGGAAGTTTCACCGTCGGGGTGCAGGTACACCAGCAAATCGGACTCCCGCATGTTCCGTCCGATTTCGGGAAACAGGCGGGCGTGGGTTTGGGCGTAGTTCCACACGTGGGTGCAGTTCAGCGGACAGCAGCCGTAACTGCCCTCGAACCCGCCGAAATAGCCATCCTCCGACCAGAAGCAAGTTGGGCCGCGAAAAATGACGCTCTGGGAGGTGAAGGCGTCCAGCAGCGCCGGCGGCAGGTTGGACTGATAGACCGTTGTGTGGTAGCATTCCGTCCAGCCCCACAGGGCAGGCAAGTTCTCCAGCACGTAACGGGCTACTGCCTCTGCCTCGGGGAAGCGACGGCTGTACAGATTGCCCGGATGTCCGAAACGGTCCAGGTTGGGAAAGTGCCAAGTGATGGCGAAGGTCACCGTGCGGCTCTCGCCGGGCCGGAGGCGAAAAGGCACGCTCAGCGCGGCATTGTAGGTTTCACCTTCCGGGCTCAGGCCCGAATCGGTGGGGCCGTCCAGTTGTCCTCCGGTGCGGAAGGCAGCGGCCAAGGCCATCGGGTCGCTCCAGCGGGCGGTGCCGCTGGCTGGCGTGTCCACCGCCAGACACATCGTCCCGTAGCGTGGCGAAGCGGTAACCAGCCGTTCGCCTTCCTTCAGCGGCTTGCCCCGCGCTGTCACCAGCAAAGGCTCCGCCCAACTCCAAGGCAGATTAGGGGCCAGGCCCAGTGCCCACTGAGCCTGACCTATCTTGCAAGCCAACAGGACCGGCTCCCCGTCCTCCGTCTTCGCCAGCACCTGTACACCTTCCGTCAAGCGGAAACCTAAGAGCCGCGTGTATTCCCGAATCCTCCACTCCTCTGCCCCCTCGCCCAGCAACCTGCGCCCGGCCCCCGTGAGGCGCACCTGCTGCGGCTGGGGCAACTCCACCCATTCCACGCCCGCAAAGGCCACGGGCAGCGCGGCGGCGAACTCGGAGAAAGGCCCCTTAAGGCGCAGCAACCGGTCGGGCGGCGCGTCAGCGAAGACGATGTGGTCAAGGTTAATGTGGCCCCAGCCGCCGGAGTGCCGGTCCACGATTTGCAGAACCGCCTCCTGGCCGACGAACTCGGAAACGTCCCAAGCATGGGGTTCCAGCCGTTCCCGATTCTGGCCGGTGGCCGTGCGGACGACCTTCCCGTCCACGAGCAGGTTGATGCAGGTCTCGCCGGGGTGCTTTCCACCGCCGATAAGGAAGCCTAAGTAGCGGTGTTGAATGCGAAAGGGGCGGGAGGTCAGCGTGCCCTGGGGGCGGTCGTTGGGACGGAAGGTATTGACCAAGCGCTGGCCCAGAAAGCCGCTGACCGGCTGCTGGCCGGGCGTGGTGCCGGTGTGGGGTGCGTCGCCAAAGGCTGTGCCCTCCACCGTCCAACCCTCGTAGGTGCCTTTCTCGAAATCCTCGAAAACGACGACCCGGGCCCATTCTCCTTCCTGCCGCCGCGCCTGCAATACCGCCTCCCAGAAGTCCGGCCGGGCCTCGCCGATGACGCCCCCGCCACCTTCCCCCGAGAGACGGTGAACCGTCACGAAAAGTCCGGTCGCCTGCCCGCTCTCGGCTGTGCGTAGCGGGCCGTGCAAGGTCTCCAACCAGAGTAAAGGTGGGCCGGACACTTCCGCGCCCGAGGCGCTGCGAACTTTGAGGGGGCCGGACTCCGGCGGAATGCGCACCTGCTCCATTCGGACGAGGGTTCCCCGCGGCGTTCGCAGGAGGCGATTGCGGTTGCGGCCATAGGCGGCAAAACGAGTTCCCTCGATGCCGGGCTGTCCCTGACTGCCCACCGCGTTCTGTAACGTTCCCAGCAGTGCGACCTCAAGGGGCCCTCCGCTGCGGTTGGTGACGGTGAGCCGGAAGAGGGCACAGGGGAGGGACGAATTTGCCGGGTCCAGCGGAATCATCGGGTTAAAGCCCTCCAGCCGCACGGCAACCGGCAGGTCAGGGGCCTCGAAATCCAAGCGGGCAAGGGGATAGCCGCCTTCGTAAGTCAGGGAGGCCAGCGGAGGGAAGCCGGGCTCCTCCACCGTCTGCAGGACGCGCACCTGGGGCCTCTTGCCCTCAGGCTGCACCCGCAGGGCGAAGAAACTGTGGGGAAGGCGAACTTCGGTGAAGTTGTTGAAGATTTGCCACACTGCCAGCCTCCCCTGCCCATCGAGCCAGATGGTTCCCGTGCCTATGCCGCCTAAGGGCATGAGGACATACTCCAAATGCTCGCCCGTGTAGCGCCGGGGTGGGGTGAGGGGGTAATCCCCCCAGGCTCCAGGAGAAGGCGTGCTCAGTGGCTTGGCCGCAGGTGTTTCTCGACGCCATCCCCTCGCCAGGGCCAGGCTTGCGGCACCGAACGCCACCATTTGCAGAAACTCCCGCCGATTTAGTTCTACACCTCGCTGCGCACAATAGCCTGAGCAGGCACAATTTCTCCCCATGGTTTCCTCCTCGCAACTTGCAACTCGCAAACCGAGCGGTAAATACTTCCCTCGCACCTGTAAGCGCTTTGCCCTTAGCAAGGCGTCGCCAACCCTTGGGGAATAAATTTCCCCTCCCGACTTCCAATCCCTTCCGACCTCGACTTGACTTTTTTGCTTTAATGGGTAATAATAGGGTTGGATGGTGGATGGTGGATATGGTCACCGTTGTCGGAGGGTGAGGTTTATGAGTTCCGTGATGGCAGAGCGAGTTAAGACGAAGGGAAAATCACCCAAGTCATGAACATGTGGCCTGTGGAGGAACTGCTCAGTTTGCTCCGCGGCCGGCGGGTGGGACTGATTTCGGGGCCGGCGGGCTGGATTGATGGCTGCGGATACCTCAGCGAAGTGCTACGGGAGCGGGCCAATTTGGTGGCCCTGTTCGCGCCGGAGCACGGTTTCTGGGGCGAGTTGCAGGCCGGTGTGCCGGTGCCGACCTACAGGGACGAGCGGCTCGGCTGCCCGGTGTACAGCCTCTACGGGAAGCATAAGGTTCCACCCCCGGAGGTTTTAGCGGAGGTAGACGTGCTGGTGTTTCACCTGCAGGACGTGACCTGCCGCAATTACACCTACAAAACGACCTTGGAGCACACCTTGCGAGCCGCGGTGGCCGCAGGGGTGTCCTTCATACTCCTCGACCGGCCCACGCCGTTGAACGGCGTAACCGTGCAGGGCAACGTCGCCCCCAGCGTTTTCTTCTCCCAACCTCTGCCTTTGCGCTACGGCCTGACCTTGGGCGAACTGGCTCTGCTGCTGAAGGGTGAGGACCGGTTGGAGGTGGACTTAACGGTGCTGCCGGTTAAGGGTTGGCGGCGGGAGCAGTGGTACGACGAAACTGGGTTGCTCTGGATTGCACCCTCGCCCAACTTGCCCACCCTCACCGCAGCGACCCTCTTCCCGGCCACGGTGATTCTGGAGGGCACCAACTTCTCGGTTGGGCGGGGTACGACCCGGCCCTTTGAACTCATCGGTGCGCCCTGGTGTGACGGGTTTCGTTTGGCCACGGAACTGAATCGGCGCCATTTGCCCGGAGTGCTGTTTCGCCCCTGCTACTTCCAACCTACGTTCGACAAGTATGCGGGGGAAGTGTGCAGCGGGGTGCAGTTGCACCTGACCGACCGGGAAACCTTCGACGGCCCCAGGGTGGGATTGCACCTGTTGGATGCGCTGCGGCGACTACACCCGACCACGTTCGAGATGCACTCGACCCGCTTGGATGCCTGCTTGGGCACGGACGAAATCCGTCGTCGTTGGGAGGCGGGCGAACCGCCGGAGGTCATTGCCGGTTCCTGGGGGGAGGAACAGCGGGCCTTCGAGGAACTGCGGGAAAAGTATCGGTTGTATGCTTGATGCTGGATAAAGGGACGAGAAGGCCCTTTGGAGTCAGGGGCTTCCGTGTTACCCCGATTACGTGGATTTATGGACTGAAGTGGATAAACTGGACCATGACCGGGACCTCTACTTGAATGCCCCGTACTCTCCTGTAAATGAGAAGCATGGGGGCGAATAAACCCATAGTTAGGAGGTTACATTCATGTTTCATCGTTTGTTGGGTGCTCTGCCGACGGCGGTGTTCGTCGGCGGGTTAACTATGGCCGCCTGGGCGGCTGCGCGGAATTTGGTGGCCAATCCGTCCTTTGAGAAGGTGGAGAAAGCCAAAGTCGGCGAGCCGCGAGAGGTGCCGACAGAATGGCGGTTTTACGTCATCGTCATGCCGGCTGCCGACCGGGCAGACACTTCTACCGCTCACACGGGTAAAACATCCTTCCATTTCTCCCTCGGCGAAAAGGCGAAGGCTTTCC
>DTZQ01000281.1 GCA_012961305.1 Armatimonadota bacterium
CCGCGTGCGGGGGGATAGAGGGGGGGCATCCTGCATCGTGCAACTGCCGAGTTTCCCAATTTCCCAGTTGCCCAATGGTCTACTCACTACAAGTCGCCAGGAACCGTTCCACTTCGGCGGTGGTGGGCAGGGCAGGGATGACGCCGACGCGCTGGGTAGTCAGAGCTCCCGCGGCGTTGGCAAAACGCAAGATTTCGCGCAAAGAGTTCGCCGGCACCTGGAAAGGGTCGGGTTCCTGCAAAAGGCGGTACAGCAGGGCTGCTACGAAGCCATCGCCCGCTCCGAGGGGGTCTACCACCTCTACGGCAAATCCCGGCACCTCGACCACTCCCTCTCCGGCATCGAAGGCACTGCCTTGCTCGCCGCGGGTGATGACCACCAGCGAAGGGCCCTGCTCCCGAAGGAGACGGGAGCCGGCGGCGAAATCAGGCGTGCCGGTGAGGAACTCCCATTCCTCCTCCGCCAATTTGACCACATGTGCCAGCGGAACTGCTTGCCAAATCACCTCCTGGGCCTGCGGGTCGTCCCAGAGGGTAGGCCGCCAGTTGGGGTCGTAACTGACCAGGCATCCGGCCTCACGGGCCTGTCGGGCGGCCTCTAAGGTAGCCTCTCGGCTGGGAGAATGGCTTAGGCTGACGGAGCCGAAATGGAACAGCCGGGCCCTCCGCAGATAATCCCAATCCAAGTCCCCCGGCGACAACTGCTGGTCGGCGCCGGGGTTGCGGTAGAAAGTGATGTCCTTCCGCCCATCGCTGCGAGTGGCGACAAAAGCCAAAGTGGTACGGGCGGTGGGGCTGCGTTGCAGGTAAGCGGTGTCCACCCCGGCCGCCTGCAGGGTGCGCTCCAAAAAGTCGCCGAAAGGGTCGGCTCCCACTTTGCCAATGAAACCCACTCGGAGGCCGTGCCGGGCCAATCCCACCGCCACGTTCGCCGGGGCCCCGCCGGGGGCCTTCGCAAACCGGGGCGCTTCTGCCAGCGACACATCCACCACCGGACAGACAAAATCAATCAGCAGTTCGCCCAAACATATCGCATCCATCATAATGGATTATAGCATAAACTTCCCTTTAATGCAAGGGGCAGGAGACAAATAGGTAGTTCCGCCTTGACAAAGACCAAGCAGTAGGTTATACTTGGGGAGTACCCATTCGTCCCTTGTCACTGGTTAAAACGCGGTAACTATTAGGGGCAAATCGGGAAAATGAAATGCGAAACTGAGCCGCAGGGTGCCTTTCAAGGCGAAAAACGGAGGGAAGGGGAAGGGAGTTCATGGGAGAGCAACTGAAGCGGAGGCCGGCAATGTTCCTGCGTTCCCCAGGGACGGGAGTGCTTTTGGCTGCTCCGGCCATGCTGGGGCTGTTGGGGTTCACGACCTATCCCATTTTGGCCTCCCTGTACTACAGTTTTTGCCGTTACAGCGTATTGCGCCCGCCCCGGTGGGTAGGGTTGGCCAACTATCGGCATTTGTTCGTAGATGAACTGTTCCTCAGGTCGTTGGGGAACACCCTTTACTATGCCCTGTTCGCGGTGCCGCTGGGCATCGCCGTGGCTTTGGGATTGGCCCTACTGCTCAATACGGGCGTGCGTGGACTATCGGTCTACCGCACCTGCTTTTACGTGCCCTCCATCGTGCCCTTGGTGGCCAGTTCCGTCCTCTGGATTTGGCTGTTCAACCCCCAATCGGGAGCGGTGAACGATGTCCTGCGACGGTTGGGGGTAAGCCACCCGCCAGGCTGGCTGGCCGACCCGGCCTGGGCGAAGTCGGCCATCATTCTGTGGAGCGTGTGGGGTGTGGGCGGGGCGATGGTCATTTTCCTGGCCGGACTGCAGGACGTACCGCAGGAGATGTACGAGGCGGCGGAAGTGGACGGAGCAACCGGCTGGCACAAACTTTGGGCGGTTACCATTCCTTTCCTCAGCCCCCATCTCCTGTTCAACGTCATTATTGGCCTCATCGGAGCCTTTCAGTTCTTCACCCCGGCCTACGTCATGACTGGCGGAACTGGCGGCCCGGTGGATTCCACGCTCTTCTACTCGCTGTACCTGTTCCAGGTGGCCTTTGCCGATTTCAAAATGGGCTATGCTTGCGCCATGGCTTGGATGCTTTTTGCCTTAGTAGTCGCAGCCACGGCCCTGATTTTCAAAACCTCGGCCCGGTACGTCTACTATGCCGGTGCCGAGCGATAGAGGGGAGGAGCAAACGGTGAACGGAGGGCGACGCCGACCTTGCTGGCAGACGGCGCTGTTGCATCTGGCCCTAATAGGGCTGAGTCTGGTGTTTCTGTCGCCGCTGTTCTGGCTTCTTTCTTCCTCTTTCAAAACCGACGAGCAGATTTTCGAGGTGCCCCCCCGCTGGCTGCCCCATCCCCCCACGCTGCGCAACTACCCGGAAGGGTTGACCTTTATCCCCTTCTGGCGCTATTTGGCCAATACGCTGACCATCTGTGTGCTGGTCGTGTTGGGCACGCTGCTCTCGTGTTCCTTAGTGGCTTACAGTCTGGCCCGGCTCCGCTGGCGCGGCCGCGACGTTCTCTTCTACCTCCTCCTGGGTACCATGATGCTCCCTTTTCAGGTGACCATGGTGCCGCTGTTCGTGGTATTTGCCAAACTGCGCTGGGTGGATACTTTTCTGCCCCTCACGGTGCCGGCCTTTTTCGGCAATGCCTTCTTCATCTTCCTCATGCGGCAGTTCTTCCTGACCATTCCCCAGGAACTGCTGGACGCGGCCCGCATTGACGGCTGTAGCGATTTGGACATCTACCGCCGGGTCGTACTGCCGCTGAGCAAACCGGTGCTGGCCACAGTGGGTCTGTTCGCGTTTCTGGGTGCGTGGAACGACTACTTGGGCCCCCTGATTTACCTCTCCGACGAAATGAAGTACACCCTCTCGCTGGGATTGGCGACCTTTTCCAGCCAATACGGTTCCTATCCGGGCCGCCTGATGGCCGTGTCTACCGTGATGACCCTGCCCATCATCGTACTTTTCTTCTTCACCCAGCGGACGTTTATTCAAGGCTTGACCACTTCAGGACTTAAGGGATAATGCGCTGAGGAACAAAAATTAGGCCCTGCGCCACAGAAATACACGGGTAATCAGCCCTCAGCAATCAGCAGAAGTTAGAGGTTAAAAGTTAGATGAAAAGCGAAAGGCGAAAGGCGAAACTCGAATTTCCGTTTTCCCTCCTCGGTTGGGGAGGGGTGTTATTCCTTTGGCTCGTCTTGCCCTTGAGGGCGGAGACGCTTACGGGGAAGGTCACCTGGACCCGGGCAGACAGTCCTGTGTCTCTGGGGGAGAACCTCATCATCGCTCCTGGGGCGACGCTGACCATTGGGCCCGGAGTAACGGTGGTGTTTGCCCCCAATCCCAACCGTCGGGCGGAGCCGGAGGAGGGTGGGGGACTGCGCATCGTCGTGCGGGGCACCCTGCGGGCGGTGGGCAGCGCCGAGGAACCCATCCTCTTTCGCGGCCAGAGCGAACAGGTTGACCCGCCGGGCAAGTGGAATTTCGGACGGCCCTACGACCTCCTGCGCGGCTGGAACGAATACGAAGGGATTATTTTCACCGACGAGGCCGTGCCCTACGACGAGGTCAAAGACGCGGGCTGTGTGGTGCGCTATTGCGTGTTCGAAGGGGCTTATCAGCCGCTGGACATCCGGGAGTGTGCGGTACGGGTGGAGTTCTGCACTTTTCGGCGGATGGGAGCAGGGGGCGACCGGGGGCCGGGGGTGACCCTGCGCAGCGGAGAGGTACGCTTCTGCCAGTTCGAATGGGGCGGGGCCTCTGCGGCCCGCCTGGAAGGGCCAGGATGGATAGACTACTGTGTCTTTCACAAGGGCTTTGGAGACGCCATTGTGGCCCGTGCGGGCACCATTACCAACTGCACCGTGCAGGGCTTCGCCGGGGCGGCGTTGACCGGGGAAGGAGGAGAATACGAAGTGTGGAACTGCCTGTTTACCAAATGCAGCGCCGGGCTGCGCATTGACAGCGCCAACTACGCTCGTCCCTCCCTGTTCCATTGCACCTTCCTCAATTTAGGTTGGCCCCTGCCGCAGGGAGCGATTTACCTCACCCGCCGGCCAGACGCCCCTGCGCCCCAGCGGGTGTTCCTCCGCACCGAAGGGGTGGAGAACCGCATTCTAATCGACCCCGACGCCACTTGGCTGCGCACACCCAAACTCATCCACGACGCCGTGGGAGGGGCGGAGGTGCACGTTCCCAACGTGTGGTGGGGCCGGGAGGGAATAAATCCCCCGCAGGACCCCCGCTTCGTGGGGAACGGGACTACCTTCTCCCTCAATCCCGTCCTGGGGAGCGACCCCCAGGCCAACACGGTCACTTTTGAGGGCCTGGTCACCGATGGAGCCAATCGGCCCGTGTCCGCGGCGCTGGTGTGGGTGGAGGATGCCAACGGACCGGCCACCTTCACCGACCGCCAGGGCCGCTACACCATCGCTGGCATCCAGCCGGGCTGGTACACCCTGCACGCCTACCAACCGGGGCTGGGCGAGGTGGCGAAGAAGGCCCTGTGGGCCTACGGCGGCCAAACCCAACGGGTTGACTTGCGCCTGCCCCGCGCGGCGCGGTAAGGAGGTGCTTTCCATGCTTACCCTTTTCTTTGCGGTGGGGATGTCCGCCACCGCCGGAACAGTCCCTTCCCTGGTCGAGCAAGTGATGGACGGAGTCTATGTCGTCCGCGATGACCGTGGCCAGTGGGGTGGCCACCTGAGCAACAGCATCACCCATCAGAACCAGGCCAACTACCAGGCGAAAAAGGTTCTGGATTTGAGCGACCTGCCGGCTGAGATGTGGGAGCGGACCCGAGCGGTGCGCCTGTCCGTCTATTTCATGGT
The DNA here is from genome assembly GCA_012961305.1 of Armatimonadota bacterium. Lineage (GTDB taxonomy): Bacteria > Armatimonadota > UBA10988 > UBA10988 > DTZQ01 > DTZQ01. The sequence goes on from DTZQ01000281.1 coordinate 4,852, forward strand.
GCGCGATTATTCCTGGCGCAGCAACCCCCCAGCGAACGGATTGGATGAGGAGTTCGAAC
>DTZQ01000282.1 GCA_012961305.1 Armatimonadota bacterium
ACTGTAATGCCCACCGTTGAGCCACACCAGTTCCGGCTTCCCCCAGGCCCGCCAGAGGGCCTCTACACACTCCCGCGGCATCACCCAGTCGTATTTCCCGTTAATCATGAGCAGATGTCGCGGCCGGCCGGCGGAGGCGGTAGTGAGGGGGTCTACCTCCCGCAAGGCCACTCGTATCGCAGCCCGGGTAAAGCCCTCTCGCTGCAGGCGGCGGCGCAAAGGGCGCAGAATCACGCTCTTCCACAGCAGGGTCCCCAGGTCCCCCCCGGCGAAGAGCAGCACCACCGCTCGGAACCGCTGGTCCCGTTCCACCACCAAACTGCCTATTATCGCCCCCAGGCTGAGGCCGACCAATCCCAAGCGCTGACCATCTACCCACGGCTGCCGCTGGAGGAGGGTGGCGGTTGCCCGTACGTCAGCGACGGCCTGCATGAAGGCCGCTCGCGTCCGGGCCAAGTCGGAGGAAATCATCAAATCGCCGCTCTTGGCTCCCGGCGGCGTGCGCTGCAAATGGTAAGGCAAAACCACCAGGAAGGCCGCTATACCCCGCTGGGCCAGGGCCCGGCAGAGACGTCGGCCCGTTTCTCCCCGTCGGGAACGCCAGGAGTGCAGCACCAGAACGACCGGAACGGGTTCGCTGCTTCGGGGCCGATAACCCTCTACCCACACCCGGTCGTTGCGGGGTTGGCCGCTGGGCTGGGGACTGTCAAACCGCACCAGCCAACGGGTATAGGTAGGAGCGTGCTCCAACTTGACCCATCGGCCCTCTCCCATCGGCTCTCCCACCTTTTCCCGCCCTTTGCTTGCGGGAGGCCCCTCCCTGGTCCTCCCCGTTTGCGGGGAGGGTAGGGGACAGTCCCCGTGAAGGGGGGACGGAGGGGCCAGCATGAGAGTCAGCAGGCCCATGAGCAATGACCATCGCATAATCAAACTCGTCATTAGCCATCAGGACGTCTTGTTGCGTTGGATTTCCCCATCCAACGGATTTGGAGTCAGGGGCTTCAGCCCCGTTAAGAGGGCGTTGTCGAGGTAACACCAGCCCAGTATTTGAACGCTAAAGGTCAACCCGGAAGGAAATCTGGCCAAAAGGACGAATAGGTCAAACAAGCAATCAGCAGTCAGCCGTATGGCTTAGGGCAAGAAAGTTGCTTAAATTGCGCTCGGCGGTAAACAAACTATTCGGGATGGGGTAGGGGAATCCTGCCGAAGGAGAGGTTTGGTGGCCCAGGGGAAAATTCATTTTGTCGGCATTAAGGGCGTGGGCATGAGCGCGCTGGCCCTGTTGGCCCGGGATTGGGGCTACCGGGTTACGGGTTCCGACGTGTCGGAGGAGTTCATCACCGACAAACTGCTGCGGGCGGCGGACATTCCGGTGTACGAGGGTTTCTCTCCCGAACACCTGCGGGAGCGGCCTGATTTGGTGGTAGTTACCGGAGCCCACGGAGGCAAGACCAACCCGGAGGCTTGCGCGGCACAGGAGTTGGGGATTAAGGTGCTGTCGCTGGCAGAGGCGGTGGGGCGGTTGACCGCGGGCAAGCGGGTGTTGGCCGTCGCTGGAACGCACGGCAAAACGACCACCACGGCCCTGTTGGCCTACCTGTTGGAACGGGGCGGTCTGCACCCCAGTTTCCTCATCGGCACGGGCAACGTGCCCAACTTTGGAGTCAACGGCCGGGGCACGGACAGTCCTTACGTAGTGGTCGAAGCCGACGAGTACGTAAGTGACCCTCAGAGCGACCTTACTCCCCGCTTCCTCTATTTGCAACCCTACGCCCTCATTGTCACCAGTGTAGAGTGGGACCATCCCGACGTGTATCCTGACGTGGCTGCGGTTCGGGCCGCTTTCAGCCGCCTAACCGCTAAATTGCCGCCGGAGGGCCTGTTGGTGCTGTGCGATGAAATCGAGGGGCGGGAGGAACTGCGGGCGGCAGCGCGGTGCCGAGTGGTGGAGTACGGAGAGGACCATCTCTGGCCCATAGAAAAATTTCCCCTTCCCGGACGGCATAACCGCCTCAACGCTACCGCAGCGGCACTGGTGGCCCGGGAACTGGGCGTGTCGCCAGAGGCCATCAACGAAGCGCTGGCTACCTTTGCCGGCGCCGAGCGGCGGATGGAACGAGTAGGAGAGGCCGGAGGGGTGCTCGTGTACGACGACTACGCCCACCACCCAACGGAAATCGCGGCCACCATCACGGCCTTGCGAGAGCAGCATCCCCGGCGGCGGTTGGTGGTGCTCTTTCAGTCCCACACCTATTCCCGAACGAAGGGAATGCTGTCCGAATTTGCCCTTTCCTTAGCCGAGGCTGAAGTGGTTTTCCTGACCGACATTTTCCCCTCGGCCCGGGAGCAGGGCGGGGATATAACCATGTCCGACTTCGTTGCTGCCGTTCGCCCTCATCATTCCCAGGTGGAGTACCTGCCGCGCGGGGAACTGCTGAAGTTACTGCCGTCGCGTTTGCGGCCCGGCGACGTGCTGGTATTTCTGGGGGCCGGCGACCTCTACCAAGTGGCCCGGCCTCTGCTGGCGCGGTTAGCATCAGCCACAGAATCACCCTGAAGCGCAAGGAAAAGAAAAGCCTAAGTCTCTTAGGCTGAGCAGGGCAAGCGGGCTGCAGCCTGCATTTCGCCCCCGACACCTATTTTCGTCGGGAGCGCCTCTGGCAAACGCTGGCGGGGATGGGCCTGACCGCCAGGCCTCGCCCTTCACAGAAGTCCTAACTTTTGGGGCCTGTTTTGTCAACTTTTCGCGGAGGGGGAAATGACACGGATTTACACCCGAACGGGTGATGAGGGAAAGACTGGTTTGGTGGCCGGGGAGCGGATAAGCAAGGCTTCCCTGCGGGTAGGGGCCTACGGAGCGGTGGATGAGTTAAACGCGCTCCTGGGAGTGGTGCGGACGGTGAATCCGGAGGCCGAGTTGGGAACTCTCCTGGCCCGGCTGCAAGAGGAGTTGTTCGTGCTGGGGGGCGACTTGGCCACTCCCCGCTCCTCACCTTCCCCAGATACCCCCCGGATTGAGGCCTCTCACGTGAAGGCGTTGGAGGAGACCATTGACCACTATCAGGCCCAAATCCCACCCTGGCGCTTGTTCGTGCTGCCGGGCGGCTGTCCCCTGGCCGCGTACCTGCACTACGCCCGCGCGGTCTGTCGCCGGGCCGAACGGTGTGTGGTGGCGCTGGCGGAGACTGAGGAGGTAGGCCCTCATGTAGTGCCCTATCTCAACCGCCTTTCGGACCTGCTTTTCGTACTGGCCCGGTGGGCCAATCGGCAGGCCGGCGTGGAGGAGCAGGAGTGGGAAGGCAAGGGGAGGTAAACGCCGTGTCCAATGCAGAGCAAGAATGGTTTCGGTCGTTGGCGGAGGTAGCCACCGCAGAAAGGCACTTAGTTGGGGATAAGGCCCTTCACTTGGCCCGCCTGGCCCAGCAGGGATTGCCCGTGCCGCCGGGAGGGGTGGTGACCACCGCCTTTTTCCGAGCCTTCCTGCGGGAGACGGATTTGTATGGCACCTGGCGGGAACTGGGCGAGCAGGGACCGCAGGCGGCAGTCCGGTGGAGTGCTTTCGGAGAACGCCTGCGCCAGACGCCCTTCCCGCCCATTCTGACTGCGGCCCTGCGAGCGCAGGTGGCTGCCGAACCGTTGGTCGGAGCCCAGTGGTTGGCGGTGCGCTCTTCCGCCGTAGGGGAGGACGAAGTTGGCCACTCCTTTGCCGGCCTCCACCGCACCCTGTTAGGCGTCGCACCGGAAGGGGTGGAAATGGCTGTGCGGGAGTGCTGGGCTTCGGCATTCACCCCGGCCGCCTGGGCCTATCGGCAGTTTCACGGGTGCTTAGGGCCGCAAGTGGAGACCGCAGTACTGCTGCAGCCGCTAATTGGGGCCGTAGCTGCGGGAGTGGCCTGGACGGTTAGTCCGTTTCCCTCGCCGGAGGAGGAATTGGTCGTCAGTGCCACCTGGGGCCTCGGATTGCCCCTGCTACGGGGGGAGGTGGAACCAGATTTCTATTGGGTGGGCAAGGTCCCTGATTGGCCGGTGCGAGGGCGGCAGTTGGGGTCGAAAGCGGAGCGTCTGAGGCTCGAACGGGGGAAATTGTGCCGAACCGCCAACCAGCCTTTTGAGCGGGAACGCTGGGTGCTCAGCGACGAGCGGGTGGCAGAATTGGCCGCTTTGCTAATCCAAGTGGAGTCCCTCCTCGGCCGGCCCCAAGTCGTAGAATGGGCCCACGACGGCTGGGAGTTCCTGCTGCTGCAGGCGCGACCCCTTACGGCCGCCGATGCCGTTCCCAGGAACCCCTTCAGCAGTCCGCCGGACGCCGGAAGGCGAGAAACTGGGCAAACCGGCCGGTGGGAGGGCCTCTGCGTAAGTCCGGGCGTGGCCGAGGGAACGGCCGTAGTGCTCCACCGTCCCGGCGAGGTTTCCTCTCTACCGCCGCAGTTTATCCTCGTGGTGCCCACGCCGGACCCGGCTTGGACGCCGCTGCTCGTGCGGGCACGGGGGTGGGTGGTGGAGACGGGCGGTCCTCAGGCCCACGGAGCCATCCTGGCCCGGGAGTTCAACCTGCCGACGGTGGCCGCCCTGCCGGGCATTACCTGCCACCTGCGCCCGGGCGACCGCGTGCGGGTAGATGGGAATCGGGGCCTGGTGGAAAAATTGACCCGGTCCTCCTAATGATGGTCCACTCGGGGCCGTATCTCCCAGCGGCGAAACTCCCGCACCAGGGCGATGAGCCGCTCCACGCAGGCTTCAAAGCACTTCTGCCCTTTCTCTGCGGAGGCCACCGTCGGGTCGCCTACCGTGCCCGTGTGGCTGATGCGCGACCACCAATCCATGAACCGCAGCGGGCCGCCGCCGGTTGAGTCCTGCCAGTGGAACTTGGAGGGGTGTTCGTGCAGGTCCTTCACCGCTTGCTCCCTTTGCACCGCTTCGGAGTTCAACCACAGGTACACGGAGGTTTCTAACTCCCCTGCGTGGGCCAGGCCACCGGGATATTCTGATTCCCGGATTTCCCGCAGCACCTCTAAAATGAGGTTGGGCCAAATGAAGGCCGCGCACAGGGCCTTGGTTTCCAGAACCGTCCGGCGGGCCACGAGTTCCAAAATCGGCATGTTGGAACCGTGCCCATCGGCCAAAAGGATTTTGGAGAAACCATGTCGGGCCACGCTGGTGGTTATGTCCAAGACAAAGGCTTCCAAGTGCGCGGGACGGATGGTGATGGGGCCGGGGAAGTCCAGGTGGTGGTCTGCAAACCCATAGGGCACGGGGGGCAAGAGCAGCATTTCCTCGGGAATGCGGCGGGCCGCCTCCTCGCAGACCGCGGTGATGAGGAAATGGTCGGTGTCCAGAGGCAGGTGGGGCCCATGGTCCTCCACCGAACCAATGGGCAGGACAACTACCGGCTGCCGTTTCACCACCTCCCTGATTTCCGGCCAGGTATAATGGTCGTAACGATACCTCTCCCGTGAACCAAACATGAGCCTCCTCCCTTCGGGGGAAATGGTAAGGGTTCAGCCACTCGTCTCTTTGTTCTTTTGTTCCCCTGTCCGCAGTTCCTCCTCGGTCAGGGCTTTAATTTGCAGGCGAGTGCCCATGAATTTGGCCGATACGCGGCGGTAACCGCGATAGTAATGCCAGATGGGAGACGCCTGAATGTCTCCCCGCAGGCGGATGACCACCTCCTCGCCCTCCACCCTCAGGGTGCCCGGATACCGCTCCCGAGTTTCGGACAGGATTTGGACTTTCGGTTCCGCCATCCCCTCCGGGGCTGCGGTCAGGTTAATGGTATCGCCATTCTTGGGGTTGTACACCAGGTATTTTTCCACCAACTTCTGCCGGCGATATGCGATACGCAATGGGCGAAAGGGTTGACAGTAAGACCCCCTTTGTGGTATCATACAGGTTAGGAGGGTGTAGCGATGCAGCAGAAATTGGAATCTGGTCCTGACCCCTGGGAGCGGGAACGAGTGCCTGCGACTGACCTTTGCCCGCCCGAAATTGCCGCCTGGCCCTGGAGTTGGCGGAACGTTCTTTCCCCGCGGCCAATGCTTTTGCCCGACGCTGGTTCCGGCCCCAGCGAAGTTGGTGGGGAATAAGTCAATACCCGAAGCGAAAAGTGAGGTGTCCATGAACCTTCCTGAACTGCTTAAAGTTGCTCGCGGAGAACAGCCAGCGGAGAAGGTGTTCGTCAACGGGCAGGTGGTGAACGTCCTGTCGGGAGAAGTGTACTCCGCCAACGTGGCTGTACATGCGGGGTTGGTGGTGGGTCTGGGGGATTATCAGGGGTGGGAGGTCATAGACCTACAAGGTCGTTACCTGCTGCCGGGGCTGATGGATGCCCACGTGCACTTGGAAAGTTCCCTGCTGGATGTGCCGGAGTTCGCCCGGGCGGTAGTTCCCCATGGCACTACGGCAGTAATAGCGGACCCCCACGAGTTGGCCAACGTAATGGGATTGGCAGGAGTGCGTTACCTGCTGGAGGCAGCAGAGGGCCTGCCGCTGGAGGTGTTCGTGATGGTTCCCTCCTGCGTTCCGGCTTCGCCTTTTGATGACCCCGGCGGCACGTTGACCGAGGAAGAAATCCACACCATCCTGCAGGAGGAGAAAGTGTTGGGCCTGGCGGAGATGATGAACTTTCCCGGGGCCATTGGGGGCGACCCGGAAGT
>DTZQ01000283.1 GCA_012961305.1 Armatimonadota bacterium
GATAACCCCCTGCCTGGCTCCCAGTGCCCTGGCCGTAGCCACCGTGGCCGCAATGGCTCCTCCTCCACAGGCGTTGTGATGGTGTTGGGTCTCCCCCACAATATCCTCCGCCCGCAGGGCTACGACGAGGTCCAAAAGGCGTTTATCGTTGACCTCTTTGACCCAGCGCAGCGCAGACTCTCCAATTCCCTGGGGAGTGAACCCGTAATGGCTGCCGTAGTGCGTCAGGTCAGTAGTACCCAGCACAAATACTTCACCCCCCCGTTCCTGCAAAACTTCTCCTACTGCCTGTCCCAAGGGGACCGCCTCGGCCGTGGGGGGCACTATGAGGGGCACCAATTTAGCCTCCGGGAACAGATGCTTAAGAAATGGGACTTGCACCTCTATGGAATGTTCCTGGACATGGGCCCGAGCATTTTCCTGCACCAGACCCTCGCTGGCCTGCAGGAGTTGGGATGCCAATTCCTCCTCTATTTCCATCTCGCCCAAGGGAGTCCACCACGACCCCGTAGTCATCAAGGCTGCCCTTCCCACGCCCCAAGAGTGCACGGCTCCATAAACTACGAATGTGGAAGGCTGGCAACACTCCTGCACTGCCCGAAACACCGTAGCCGCCGTCGTTCCCGAATAAGCCCATCCGGCATGAGGGACCAGACCAGCCACCGGCGAGGTGGGTAGGCCTTTCGTTCCGGCGCGGCGCAAATGTTCTTCAATTTCCCGCCTACAGGTCAGAGCCTCTGCCGGATAAAAAGCCCCTGCCACACACGGCTCACGCACGCTCATCATCGCACCTCCCCTCCCGGGCAAACCTAACCCGAACACTGCCCCTGCCTCTAACCTTAGTATACCCAGTCCCGAACTTTTCGTCAAGAGGAGAAACAAAAATAATTCTTTGTCTTTAGGAGTTGACATCTACGGCGGAACGGTGTATAATGTTTCCGAACCATGAAGTTTGAGCATTACTTCTCTTACTGCCCGGCAGCACCACCAAACCGTCGGCTGCTGCACACTACGCTGCGGGGAGAAAAGTATCAGTTTTACACTGAAGCCAGCGTTTTCTCTCGAGACCGAATTGATGCCGGAACCCGTCTTTTAGTGGAAACTATGGACATCCAGCCGGGGGACACGGTGGCGGACTGGGGCTGTGGCTATGGCCCTTTGGGCTTAGTGGCGGCGCGCTTGGCCTATCCGGGCCAGTGCTACCTGGTGGATATTAACCGGCGGGCCGTAGCCTTAGCCTGGGAAAATGCTCGCCTTAATGGCCTATCCAATGTGTGGGTGTGGGTAGGCGATGGATTCTCAGCGGTGGAGGGACAGCCTTTTACCGTAGTTGTCTCCAACCCTCCCCTGCGGGCGGGTAAGAAAGTCGTTTCTCGGTTGGTGGAGGAGGCCTTTCGCTGCTTGCGGCCAGGCGGACGCCTCTATTTAGTGGCCCGGACCCGGCAGGGCGCCAAATCGCTCTTGCGCCAGGTGGAAGCGATTTTCTCGCAGGCGGAAACAGTGGCCCGAAAGGGCGGCTACCGGGTGTTCCGGGCAGAACGCGCACGCTCTCATGAGTGACCTAAAGGACATCCTGGAAAAACTGAGCCGTCCTTTGGATTTAGAAGCCAGAATCGGCTATGGCAACGATTCTGTGCTGGGCGGTTTGGACCGCTACATGGAGCAGTGGAGCACTGCCGGCATCGAGGTGGCAGAGGAGGCTCAGGTACGGGCGAAATTGACGGAATTACGGGCCCTGTTTGCGGACTACCGAACCAGCGACCCCTATACCCGGCGGCGCAAAATACAGCGGGCCAAAAGTTTGCTCACCGGGCTCCAGCAGTGGCTTTGTACCCCCACCGCCAGGAATCTGCCTCCGCCCCGAGTGCTCTTAGAACCGGTTCCCTCTCCCACGGTTCCCACCTCCTCGCCACCGGAGAAAAGACGGAAGCCTCCTTCTCCAAGAACTGGGGGACAAAAGGCTAAGCCCCCTAAATCGCGTCCCCCTAAAACCGACCCGGAGGAACTGAGCAGCCCGGTCCAATATCTGCGGGGGGTGGGCCCGGTCCGGGCCGGGCAGTTGGCCCGGTTGGGCATTCATACCATTGGCGACCTTTTCACTTACTTTCCCCGCGCTTACGAAGACCGCCGCACAATTGTGCCTCTCGGCTACGCCGAACCGCACCGGAAACAATGTTTCTACGGGGTGGTACAGAAGGTAAGCCTAAGCCAACCGCGCCCTAATTTGAAAATCGTGAAAGTACTGGTAGCCGATGGCACCGGGGCGGCAACTCTGGTGTGGTTTCATCAACCCTACCGGCAGCAACTCCATAAACCCGGTGACCGTCTCTTCATCAGCGGTCGCCTTACCTACGACAAGTTCGGTTGCCCCCAAATCCTTCACCCAGACGTGGAGGAGTTCGTGGAGGAAGAAGATTCCATTCATGCGGGCCGCATTGTGCCTGTTTACCCCCTAACCGAGGGCCTAACCCAGCGCCAAGCCCGGCAATTTATGTGGAATTTGATGGAGGAATACATTACTGCCTTGCCGGAGGTGTTGCCAGAAACGGTTCGCCAAGCCCATCGCCTCTTACCGCGCCAAGAAGCCATGCGACAGATGCACTTTCCAGATGACTTCCGACAGCAAGAAAAAGCCCGGCGGCGGTTGGCCTTCGAGGAGTTCTTCGGCCTCCAGGTGGCTCTGGCCCAACGTCGCCTGGCCTATGTGGGACAACCGGGCATTGCTTTTCGCACCGCCTCTCCCCTGGCTGAGGCCCTGGTGGAATCGCTGCCCTTCGAACTTACCCGCTCTCAACGCCGGGTAGTCGAAGAAATTAAGCAGGACCTGGCCCAACCCCGGCCTATGAACCGCCTGCTCCATGGGGACGTGGGTTCCGGTAAGACCGTGGTGGCCCTTATAGCCCTGCTAATTGCGGTGGACAATGGGTATCAGACGGCTTTCATGGCCCCGACGGAAATTCTGGCGGAGCAGCAGTACTACGTCATGCGGGAGTGGGTGGAACCCTTGGGCGTGCGGGTAGACTTGCTCATTGGCAGCCTCACTCCCCGGGTTAAGCAGGAGGTGCGGGAACGGATTGCCTCCGGCGAAACCCAAATCGCCGTGGGCACGCATGCCCTCATCCAGGAGGAAGTGGGGTTCGCCAATTTGGGCCTGGTGGTAGTGGATGAGCAACACCGCTTCGGAGTAATGCAGCGGGCCACCTTGCTGCGGAAAGGTACTCGGCCTGATGTGCTGGTGATGACCGCTACCCCTATTCCCCGCACTTTAGCCCTAACCGTGCATGGGGACTTGGAGGTGTCAGCAATTAAAGAAATGCCCCCCGGCCGCACCCCGGTGGAGACCCGCTGGTTTCCCCTCAGTGCGCGGCGGAAAGTTTATCAGTTGGTGCGGGAACAGTTGCGGGCAGGCAGACAGGCATACGTGGTCTGTCCCCTGATTGAGGAGTCAGAAGCCTGGGAGGAAGTTAGAGCGGCCACCGAAATTGCCGAAAAGTTGCAGCAGGAGTTCAAGGGCTTTCGCGTGGGACTGCTCCACGGAAGGATGTCAGGGGCAGAAAAAGACGCCATCATGCGGGCCTTTAGAGACCGGGAAATTGACCTCCTGACCGCCACCACCGTAGTGGAGGTGGGTATTGACGTGCCCAACGCCACCGTAATGGTCATCCTCAATGCGGAGCGGTTCGGCCTGGCCCAACTTCACCAGTTGCGAGGAAGGGTAGGCCGGGGGGCTGAAAAGTCCTACTGCTTCGTGCTGACGGAGGCCAAGTACAACCCCCAGGCCCCAGAGGATGAGTACAACGCTCCCTACCATGATGGACGCCGCCGCATGCAGGTCTTTACGGAAACCAACGATGGGTTTCGCATTGCAGAGGTTGACTTGGAACTGCGCGGGCCGGGGGAACTGGCCGGAACGCGGCAGAGCGGTTTACCCGACCTGTACGTGGCCAACTTGGTGAAGGATGTGGACCTGTTGGTGGAGGCCCGGCAGGCGGCCCAAGCTCTGGTGGCCAAAGACCCGCAACTGGCCCACTCAGAACACGCGTCCCTGCGGCGGTTCGTAGAGGAACGCTTCCATCCCCGTGTGTTCTTAGTAGAGGTGGGTTAAACCTTTAAGTGGGTTTCCCACCAACTGGGTAACGGTAGCCCCAGATTTCAATCTTGGGCCGGGCTTTAGGACCCATAGGAACGATGCGCATCTTGGGAGGGCAGGCCAAAGGACAGCGGCTCAAAACGGGTGCCGGCAGGCAGGTGCGGCCCACCGCGGCAGCGGTGCGGAAAGTGTTGTTTGACATTCTGGGGCCCCACCTTGAGGGAACCAGGTTTCTCGACCTCTTCGCTGGTTACGGCAGTGTAGGTTTAGAGGCTTTAAGTCGGGGGGCGGCCCAGGCAGTATTTGTGGAGCGAAATCGGCAGTGTTGTCGAGTGTTGGCGGAGAATTTGCATGCCCTTGGCTGGCAGGAGCGGGGGGAGGTTCTATGTGCCGAGGTACACCGGGCGTTGGAGACCTTGGCCCATCGGGGGGAGCAGTTCGAGGTCATTTTTGCCGACCCCCCCTACGGGGTGACAGCGGCGAGCGAATGTTTGGCCTGGTTGGGAGTGCATCCTTCC
>DTZQ01000284.1 GCA_012961305.1 Armatimonadota bacterium
CCCTTACCTTCCCCGCGTGCGGGGAGGGTTGGGAGGGGTCCTGGAGGTCATCCCGGTCGGCGAGTGTCGGCATTTCGGAGTCTCCCTGGATGGTCGGACGGCCACCGCCGTCGCGCTGGACAAAGCCGGAGAGGAAATGGGGCCGGCCGAGACGCGCTTTGCCCGGGGGCTGGTGTACGTCCTGCCTCGCGAGGGGGCTTTCAGTTACCTGCTCACGCCGGGGGAGAAGCCCGCGGTGGTGCTGCGGTGCGAACGGGACGAAGTCGTGCCGGGCGAAACGGTAGTGGTGGAGGGACGCGAACGGCACGAGTTCCGCATTCCGCCGGCGGCCGAACCGGGCACGCGCCTCTGGCAGCAGTTCGAGGGCGCGTGGATAGACTTCACCCTCGTACCGTTGGCCAAGGCTAAACTGACCCTGGACGGCCCGCTGCGCCTTACACTGACCAGCAACCTGAGCCAGCCTGCGGAGGGGACGGCTACTCTGGCTGGTCAGGAGCGGGCGGTGCGTTTGGAACCCGGAAGGCCCACCGTGCTCGACTTCCCCCTCCCGCCGCCGGAACGGGAGGAAGTGCGTCCCCTTCCCTTCACCTTGCGGCTGGGCGACCTCTCCTACGAGCGCACCTGGTGGCTCAAGGCAGAACGGGGCCTGCAATCCCTGGTTACCCTGCCGGAGGAGTACGAAACGGGCCAGTGCATTCGCGGGGGGACAGAGCAGGCCCTGGGGGGCGACACGGGTGCGTTAGTCCGGCCGGAGGAGATGTCCTGCGGCCAGAAGAGCAAGAGGGGCCTCTTCATGCATCCGCCGTACCGAAAGGGTGTAGGCTACTCCTTTGCCCGGTTCGCCCCCCTAAAACTGCCGGCCCAACCTCCGGCTGCCTTCCGCTGCGCCATCGGCAAGCGGGATGGGAGCGACCCCGGCGATGGAATCCTGTTCCGCGTGGCCGTGGTGGACGAGAGGGGACAGGAGACGGTGGTGGCCGAGAAACAATGGATTGAGCACGCCTGGACGGATTTGGAGGCCGACCTTGCGCCCTGGGCCGGGCAGAAGGTGCGAGTCAAACTCATCGCTGACGTGGGCCCGGAGGACAACCCCGTTGGCGACTGGGCCTGCTGGGCCGAGATGCGAATTGAGAGCCGCGAGCCAGTGTTGGGGATGAGTGTGCACGAGGAACGGGTGAGTTTGCGTTTCGAGGAGGGGCCCTACCCCGTGGCCGGGCTAACCGCAGGGGACTTGCGGGCGGCCAGACGCGGCTGGCTGCACTTCGAGGGTATCGGACTCCAGCACGGTGCGCCCTACATCTCCACTGTGGCCCTCAATGGCGTCCCCCTGGGCGAGTTGCCAGAGGCAGGGGGCAATGAGCGGGAGGACATCTGGAGCGAAATGCAGTCGGTTCCACTCTCGCCGGAAGCCATTGCCTCCCTGCGGGCGGTCAACCAAGCGACCATTGAGAATCCGGGCCAGGACTGCTTCAAAGTCCGTCGCTTTTGGGTGGAGTTGGAACTGGCCGACGGGCGCAAGTGCTCCTCTAAGGTGGAGACGCGGGTCTACACCCAACCGCCGACCTGGCTTTACGCCGAGGGAATCGGCGTCCCCTTCGGCGAGCAGATAGCGGTGGAGATAAGGTTTGACCTGGAATCGGGTGTGGAATGATGAGGAACCACGATGTTTGGGTTTTTCTGTCTTCTCCCGCTCATGGGGGGACTGGCGGCCATCCCTGAAGGGCTGGACCAGGGGCAGCGGGTACAGCAGGCGCAGGCGGCATTGGCGGAGGCCCGGCGGGAGGTTTTGCCGGCCGAACTGGCCCGGCTGACCACCGATTACCGCGTGGCCCCTCGAGTTGACCTGGGCCCGGAGACGCCCCTGTCGCGGGAGTGTTACCGCCGGCTGCTGCGCTACGTCCGCTACAGCCAGCCGCAAATGCGTCCCTGGCCCTTCGCGGCCGGCTGCCGGTTCCACAAACGCGATGGACACCGGGAGTGGGAGGTGCGCCAGAATGCGACGGTGGCCCTGGCCTACGCGCTCCTGAGCGCCTACGGCAACTACGATGCTGCCGAGGCCGGAACGCCCCGCCGGCAGGTGGAGGCCGAGGCGCGGGCCCTGGTGCGCTACCTGGCCCTGACCCACAAGGCCAACTTCCTGCCCACCGGCGACGGCCGGCCCTGGGGCAACCAGTGGCAGTCGGCCTTCTGGGCTGGTATTGCGGGGCAGGCTGCCTGGCTCATCTGGGAGCAGTTGGACGACGAAACTAAGGTCTTGGTTGCCCGAATGGTGGTGCACGAGGCCAATCGTTTCCACACTCGCCCGCCGGACAGCGGCGAGTGGCGCGACACGAAGGCCGAGGAGAATGCCTGGAACTCAGAGGTCATCGCTCTGGCAGCCTGCATGTTCCCGCAGCATCCGAGGGCGGAACTGTGGGCGGAACGGGCTATCGTGTACATGATGAACGCCTTTTCCGAGGCCCGCGACCACGAGGATACAACTCTGGTGGACGGCCGGCCGGTCAAGGAATGGGTCACCACGGTTTGCGTACACCCCGACCACACCTTGGAGAACCATGGCCGGGTGCATCCCGACTATTTAGCGACTTTCACCCTCAACCTGCGCAACGCGCTGCTGTATGGCCTGGCCGGGCGCGAGGTGCCCCAGGCGGCGTTTCACCATGCGGCGGATGCCTTCCGGGTGCTGAAACATCTGACCGCCACCAACGGGGGTTTCTTCTACGTCAACGGGCAGGACTGGTGGCCGCACCGCAACGAGGTGGGGCTGATGGCAGCCGGTTTCATGTCCGCCCTCACGGGCGACCGAGAGGCGGCATTCCTGGAACGGGCCGCGCTGGCCCAGTTGGCCAAGATGCACGCTCGCTTCGACAATGGCCGACTGTGGGACCCGCGGGAGTTCAACTACGCCAACGCTGAGGAGGAAATGATGGCCCGCTACGCCGAACTTTACTTGCTCCATCGGCTCTTCGGGGGAGGCCCGGAACCGGTGACCGAGGTCGAGTTTCGACGGGCCCAGAGCGGCGTGCGGACTTTCGACATCGGCGGCTTCGTCACCCACCGCACGGCCACGAAATTCGTTTCCTTCGCCTGGGTGAACGGGGCGATGGGGCTGGTCTATCCGGACGACGATACCTGGTTCACTGCGCCCTGGGAACGCGGCCTGGTCGGACGGATTGAGTGCGCCGGAGTGAAGGACACCCGGCCGGAAGTGACGGCCCGTCACCTGGCCACCGATTTC
>DTZQ01000285.1 GCA_012961305.1 Armatimonadota bacterium
GGGCCCGTAAGCAGCAACACGGGCATCTCCGGGTCGGCCACCACCCGCACCTCCGGCAGGGCCTGCGCCAACCACTGTTGCACGCGGGTCGCCTCTACGTGCTGCACGCGGACCACTTCCGTACGTTTTGGTTCCGGTGCCGGCGGGGGGGCCAGGTCCAGTTCTTTCAGCCAGGCGCGGGCGCGGGCGATGTCGGCCTCCGGGCCCACCATCAGCACAGTCTTGGCTGCAGTATCTACCTCAAAGGTGGCCTTCGGCAGCAGTTGGCTGAGTACCCTGCGCACGGCCTCCGGGTCGGCCTGCTGCAAGCGCAACACGGCCAGCGTGCGTGCTGGAGGGGAGGGGGCGGCGGGCGCGGCAGCCACGGGGGTTTCGGTCGGAGGAGTGGGGGGCGGCGCCGGAGCCACGTCTAAGGCCGCAATCAGGCTTTGGGCCTGTTGAAGGGCCTCCGGCGGGCCCACCACCACTACGGCTTGCTTCTCTGCCTCTACGGTCACCTGCGGCAGGGCGGCGGGAAGTACCTTTTGCACCGTTTCGGCCGAGAGGTACCGCAGGGTCACTACCGCCGCCGCCCGGGGCGGCTCAGGGGCCGGCACAGGCGGCACGTCCAGGGCCGGGAGCAGTTGCCGCGCCCGACGCACCTGTGCAGCCGTACCCACGACGACCACAGTGCGTTGGGCAGGTTGGGCTTCCACTTTGGCCTGTGGCAGGGCCTGGGTCAACACCCGGGCTACAGTTTCCGCTTCGGCGTGTTGTAGGCGGAGGGTGTCCACTACTGGAGGTACGGGAGGAGATGGAAGGGGCAATTTGGTCAGCAGGGATTGCGCCTGGCGCACCAGGTCCCGGGGCCCGACCAGGACGAGGGTGGTCGGCGGCTGGGTGGCAAGGGTCAAATCCGGCCACACTTTGGACAGCAGTTCCTCCGCTTCCGCCAGCCGCTCCTCGGGCAGCGAAACCAGCCTTACCTCCGGGGCCGTTGTTTCCTTTTCCAGTTCCTCGGGCGTACCCACCACGTAACAGCCTTCGACTTCGCGATAGGTTAGGCCGTTGGACTTGGTTATCAACTCCAGGGCGGTGGAAAAGGAGACCTCCGTCAGGTGTACGGTAGCCCGTCCCTGCACCGCTTTGGTGACCACCACGTTGCGTCCGCTGGCCACCGCCAAAGCCGCTAAAATGTCGGTCAACGGGGTGTCTACGAAGTCCAGGGTCAGCCGGTCGGGGCCCCTGGTCACGACGCCGAGGGATGCTGGCGGACGGGGGGGGAGAGGTGGAACCCTAGGGGCCTGTGCTTCCACAATTACTTCCCGTCCCTCCGCGGCCAGGTAAGCCCGACAGGGAGCCGGCTGGTTCAGGCGGAGGAGGATTTGCGTTGACCGTCCCTCCTTCCCCGGCTGAAACAGCGCGTCGGCTACCGCGCCGCGGGCCACCGTAACCGCCGGTGCTGGCAGTTCGCCCAGGCGGGCAGGGATGAGCACCTGGTACTCTGCCGCTTTGAGGAACCGGGCCTCTATCCGTTCAACTGGGGCTGACAGGCGCACCCGCAGGCGTACCACCCCTTCTTCCTCCTCGATGCGGAACCCGTCCACCTGGGGGGTGCCTTCCGCCGCAGAGGGCGTCTGAGCCGAGGGCCTTTCATCGGCCGAAGGCGGGGCCTCTGCCATCCCGACTCTGCCGGTTATCCCCATGCTCAGCAGGCCGAGCATCAAAATCCCGCAAATTACCTTCCGGCTCATGGTTTGTTTCCTCCTATCCGCCCAACCACATCACCTGCCGCTCCTCCCCGCGGCGTAAAGTGAGGTGGTCGCGGCCAATGTGCTCCACCACATACGGACCCAAGCGCATTCCCTCGCGGAGCAAATGGCGCCGTCCATCTTCCTCCACGATGAGGGCCACACTCGCCGCGCCGCGCAGGAGGCCAACCAGTCGCCAGGTCGGAGGAGGGCTGGGGGGAGGAGTGAAGTCGGGCACCGCGGCCCGGGCGTTTGATTGGTCGGTTGGCTCACCTCCCCAGGGGCGCGTCAGTCTTTCTTGCTCTTTGCCCCAGGTTCCAGGCTCTTGGCTCTTTCCTGCGACTGCTTCCGGCTCCAACGGTAGCGGTTCGAGGGGTTGGGCCAGGATTGGGGCCGGAGGCAGCCAAGAGGGGGGGGTCGGCTCTGCGCGGCGCGGCGGAGGAGCCGGGGGCTCCTCTGGTGGCCGTGGTGGGTTGTTCGCTGGAGGAGAGGGCGTCTCTTCCAGGGAGCGAAACGGCGAATAGCCCTTAGGTTTGGGCGTGTACGGTTCCCAGGCTTCGCCTTGGGCAACCACTTCGGCCACCCCAGCCCAAGCCTCCAATTCCTCCCAACTGGGCCCGGAGGGTTGCGGAGATTGCAGGTCGGAAGTTGGACTTCCACCTTCCACTTTCTGCCGTATCTCAGCGGGCACCGGCTCGGCTGGCAGGGATGCCTCAGTGCTGGTCGAGTTCTTCACTGAGGACGTGGGCGCTGGCTTCGTGGGCTTCTTGGACCCTTTCCACAGTGCGACTCCCCGGTATCCGAGGAAAAGCAAACCTATGACCAGAACCAAGATTTGTTTTTGCTGCTTGTTCATGGCTCTCCTCCAGAAGCGGCGTGTAGACGGTGCAGGTGAGGATGGCCTCCAACTCGCCAAACTCTTTGGCCACTCCCGCCCGCAGTTCCACGGCCTTAACCTGCACGGCCTTGGGAAACCGCTCCAGGCCGGCCAGAAAGGCAATTACCTCCGGGTAGGTGCCCAACAGGGTCGCCCGAAAGGCATATTCGTCGAAGGTCTTTGAAGTCTCGCTGACCTTTCTCGAACTCGTACTGCTGCTTTGCGGGGCAGTAGTGCTGCCCTCGGAACTCTGTCCCGGGCTGCTCCTGCCTCCTGCTCCTCCCTGGGTGGAGGAGACAGCCGGCGATTTAGGCTGTTCCGGGAGGGGTTCCAACCCCCCAATGGTGGCTCCAACTGCCTGAGCCAGGTGCGACAATTGCGGCAGCAGCGTGGCCCGAGCCTCCGCCGGGGGGAGGCCCCGTTCCATTCCCGCCACCGCGCTCAGCAGTTGGGCATAAGCGGCCTCCAATGCTGGCCGCGCTGCAGCCTTCTGCTGGGCCGCGGCAACGAGGGCCTGTCGTTGGGCCAATTGCCCTTCCAGGGCTTGTAGGCGGCGCGCTTGCTGCCGCCACAGTAAAAGGAAGGCCCCGCTGAGCAGCAGTATTGCCGCTCCCATTCCCCCTAAACGACGTTTAACGGACGAGTCGGTATGCATGGGACTATGTTTCCTGGGCGCCGGCGGGCGGCGGGGTGTCAGCCGGCGGGCTCGACGCCCCTGCCAACTCGCCGGCCAGTTCAAAGGCGATGTAGGGCCGTTTGGCCTGGCCTACCACGCGACTGCGCCGAAGTTTCACCCCCGCGTACCGAGGGGAACGCACCAGTCGCCGCCAGAACAGGCCCAGCGCCTCATAATTGAAGGTATTGCCCTCAATGGTCACCGCTACGTACCGGCGGCCCGGCCCGGAGCCGGGGGGACTGGGCATTTCTTCCCTGGGCTGTACTTCCACCCGCGTTAGCCATAGGTCGGGCGGAACCAGGGCTGCCAACTCTGTAAGCAAGAGGCGCCAGGTCCGGTCAGCGGCGTGTACTTCCTGTACTTTGTCCACCCAGGGTTGTAAAATCGCTTGGGCAGCCTTCAACTCCTCTACCCGCGCTACCTCTGCCGCATATTGGGACTCTTTACCTCTCAGCGCGGCTAATTGCCGTTGCAAGTGGGCGATGCGCCAGTGGAAGAACAGGTATGTTCCTCCGGTGGCCAGAAGCAATACGGCGATGGCTACCAGTCCCGTCACAGTCCACCGGATTTGTCGGCGGCGTTCAGCCACCCAATCCCGGGCCAAGTTAGCACTGAGCAGATGCACGACCTTTCTCCTCTCTTCCGCTTACCTTACCACATTTTGCCGTCCGGCCAGGCCGAAAACCAAGGTGTAGGCTGGCAGGTCTGCTTGCACTTCCGGTGGCAGGGGGACTCCATCCTCACCCCACTCCACCAGGGGTGCAGCCACGGCGACTGGGAGTTCTAAAACCTCTTGCAGGTAGGCATCCAATCCCGACAGACAGGCCCCTCCGCCGGTCAGAACGACCTGGTCTACGGCGAGGGGGGGGTCACTTTCCGGCTGCTGGGCGCGGTAGGCGTCCAAGGTGCGGGTGATTTCCTGGGCCAAACCGTCCACCAATCCTCCAAGGACCGATTCTACTGAGGGCTGAGGGAAAGGTTCCGAAACCTCCGATGGCGAGGGTTCACCCAGCGTATCTGAAGAGAGCGGGGAAGTAGCCGAAGCGGAACCCTCCGTCTCCTCTGGGGCCATCATGAACCCCTCATTCGTCTCTGCTCCTGCAGTTGGGGGGAGAAAATTGAGGCTCGATTCTGGAGGAACGATTTCCCGTCCCACGGGGAGCGGTTCCGGGACTGCGAGGGAAGCGGTGCATTTCAACTGTTCGGCTTCTCGCTCGTCCAGGTGCAGGGCCTCAGCCAGGGCTTGGGTCCACTGCTCCCCGCCGCTGGGCAGGGAACGAGTGAGCACCACCAGGCCCCTTTGTAACAGGGTCACCTCTGTGTGCTGGGCTCCCAAGGCGACTGTTAGCAGCCGACCTTCCCGGCGGGCTGGGTCAGGATGCAGCCCCACCAGTGCGTAGGCGTGGACGTAGGGTTCGATGTCCACGGCCACAGGTTCCAAACCCGCTCGGAGGAGAACTGCCAGCCGGGCCTCCACTAAGGCCCGCTGAGCGGCCACTAACATTACTTCCTGGCGGCCGGCCTCTCCGGGGGCCGGGCCAAGTATCTGGTAGTCCAGTGCGCTTTCGCGCACCGCATCTGGCAAGTGACGCCGGGCCTCGGTGGCTATCAGTTGTCGCAACTGGGAGGGTTTGACCCGGGGCACTTCGATTTGGCGCACTATGACCAGGGGGCCGCCAACGGCAGTAACTGCATGCCGGGCGGTTACCCCGACCTCAGCACACAGAGAGCGCAGGGCCTCGGCTACTGCCTCTACCTCTACGAGGTGGCCGTGGTCTACCGCTCCCTGGGGGGTGGGAATGTGTCCCGCTGCTACCACCTCCAGGCCTCGCCGCCCAAAGGCCAACTGGGCCACCCGCAGGTTGCGGCTGCCGATGTCCACGCCGACTAAAGACTTCGCTGAACGCATGAGGTTTGACCTCGCG
This sequence comes from Armatimonadota bacterium, assembly GCA_012961305.1. Lineage (GTDB taxonomy): Bacteria > Armatimonadota > UBA10988 > UBA10988 > DTZQ01 > DTZQ01. The sequence goes on from DTZQ01000285.1 coordinate 5,209, forward strand.
AACTAATCTGAAATCTCCAAAGGGAAGGTGAGGAGAGGGGTCTCGGGCGCGGAGGTAAAGGAGGGTCCAAAGTCTGCTCCGGTCGTCCGAGGCAGTCCAGCCCCCTGAGCCCTTGCTCAGGGCTGTAACTTTGCGCCCCCTCCTCACGGAAGGTTTGCCCTTTCTGGACAACCCACCAATTTCTATTTACCACGTTTGCAGCCGTTTTCGCTCCCCTTGGGATAGCCCAAATTCGTCATTTTGGGTCACTGGGGAAAGTTAAGCCAAGGGCGTAAGTTCCGAAGGGAGGGCGGAATTTACCCCCTGAAGTGGGTTTAAGGTCTGGCTGAGTGTCTACGGGACAAAGACATCCCCGGCGGTAAACAGGAGCAGCCCCAGACCGATGAACCCGTTCACCGTGAAAAAGGCGGCATTAACCCGACTTAGGTCTTGGGGCTTGACGAGGCTCTGTTCGTAAATTAGCAGCCCTGCCACCAGCACAACTCCCGCTAAGTACACCGGGCCCAATCCCGCCGCCTGCCGAAACCACCACAGCAGTCCTACCATGATGGCGTGCAGCCCCCGGGAGACCCCCAGGGCCGGTCCAATGCCCCATCGGGCCGGCAGCGAATGGAGGCCAATCCGGCGGTCGAAATCCACGTCCTGGCAGGCATAGATGATGTCGAACCCGGCCACCCACAGCATCACCGCCGCCGCCAAAATCAGAGGAGGCAGCGCAAATTCGCCCCGCACGGCTATCCAAGCCCCTACGGGAGCGATGGCCAGACAGAGGCCCAAAAGGAGGTGGGACCAATCGGTAAACCGCTTGGTGTACGAATAGCCCCACACCATCGCCAAAGCCACCGGCGAAAGGGCGAAGGCCAGAGGGTTAAGCATCGCCGCCGCCAAAATCAACACCGCGCCGGAGGCCAGAGTGAAGGCCCAGACCTGGGTTCGGGTCAGCAGGCCTGCTGGCAGAGGTCGGTGGGCGGTACGGGGATTGAGCCGGTCGAACTCCTCATCGGCCAGGCGGTTGAAAGCCATAGCACTGCTCCGGGCTCCCACCATGGCTACCACAATCCACAGCAGTTGCCAGCCTGTAGGCCAGCCATCGGCTGCCACCAGGGCACTCATCAGGGCGAAGGGCAGGGCAAAAACGGTGTGCTCGAACTTAATCAGGACCAACAGCAGGCGAAACTTCTCCCCCAGATGGCTCAAAACGCCCCTGCCCCCGGTTCTTCCCTCGTTTCTCCCCACCGGATTTGCCTCCCTTCCTCCAACCCACTTAGGTGGGCCCAAATGCGCTGTACTACTGCCTGAACCAAATCGTCAATGGTCTGAGGGCGGTGGTAAAAAGGGGGACAGGCCGGTAAGATGACCGCTCCGGCTTCGGCCAGGGTCAGCCAGTTGCGCAGGTGAATGATGCTCAGCGGGGTCTCCCGCGGGACGAGGATGAGTGGCTGCCGCTCCTTCAGCATCACGGCTGCGGCGCGGGTGATGAGGTTGTCCGCAATTCCGTGGACAATGCGGGCCAAGGTGCCCTGGGAGCAGGGAACGATGACCATGGCTCCACAGGGATGGGACCCACTGGCGAAAGGAGCCGAAAAGTCAGCGAAATGATAGTAGCGCAGCCGGGCTTTTACCTGCTCCGCCAGGGTGGGGGTCCACTCAGAGCGGAACAGTTCCTCCGCCGAAAAATGATGCAGGTCAATTTCAACCCCTAACTCCTGGGCCATCACTTGTGCTGCGTGGGGCGAGATAACGAGATTGACCTCTGCAAATCGCTCCACCGCCTCGCGCAGCAATTTCTGCCCGTAGATGCTGCCCGAAGCCCCGGTGATGGCTATTAGAATCGAGTGCAATTTTTCCCCTTTCCAACTAACCTCTTGGCCCCCGCCGGCTGCGCAGCCAGGTCTGCACCCGGGGCAGCAATCCTGCCCACAGGCGGTAAAGGACCGGGGCCAGCACCAAATCGTACTCCCCAATCCATTGCACCGTCTCCGGGCTGAATCCCGCCTTGAAGCGGTTCAAGCCGTACAGCGGACTGTCCTTCTCCTGCGGTGGAGCCACTCCGCGAAAGTCGTAAACTCGACAGCCTCGCTCTTTGGCCCACCGAATGGCTGTCCATTGCAGCAGGTAGTTGGGCATGCGCTGGCGTTCCTCCCTGCTGGAGGCTCCGTAAACGTACCAGCACTGGGGGCCAAAGAGGAAACAGAGCGCTCCTCCCAGCAGTTTCCCCTCCCACTCGGCCAGAAACAGTCGGGCCTGGTCGGAGGGGACGAACAACTCCCGAAGTTCCTCGAAATATCTTCGCTCCCGCACGGTGAAACCCTGCCGCTGGCCGGTCAGCACCAGCAGGTCGTAAAAGGCGTGCCAATCGGCCAGAGTCTCTGCCACCCTGACCGTTACCCCTTTGCGCCCGGCCCGGCGAATACGATTGCGCCAGTCCGGCTTGAAGCGGGCGAAGATGGTCTCCAAATCGGGGGTCAAATCCAGCCGCATCACCCATTGGGGCTGCAAGCCGCCAAAGCCGTGGCCGGTACTTACGGACACTGCCCCCAGTCGCTGCAAGGCCACCTTGGCCGCGGAATTGTCGGCCGGAACGGCCGGGTCTATTTTCAGCAGGATGGCTCGACGGCGATGACACTCTGCCCGCAAGTGGTCAAACAGGACGGCCACGAGTTCCGCATCGTTCCAATCCACCAGCGGCCCGCGCGGGGCATAGGCAATCTGCCGCCCGCCGGGCAAAGGGCGAAACAGAACGGAGGCTCCGGCGACGATGCTTCCGCCCCGCCACAGGGCCAGCCGCACGGGCCTCCAGGCCCCTCGGGCTTTCAACTCGCCCCAGGTCCAACTCTGCATGAAATTCCCCTGGGGGTGCTCTGCCGCAAAGGCATCCCACGCTTCCCTTTCGGCTTGGGTGAGGGCCACCCATTCGCTTCCCCTGCCTGCCGCGGAAGTTTTCACCAACTTTTCTTCACTCATAAGCCGATGTTTCCCCTTACAACCCCAATTCCCCCCACATCTCCTCCACCCGCTGGCGGACTTCTTCGCTCATCCTGATTTCCTCCGGCCAGGGGCGGTCGTGGCCCTCTTCGGGCCATTTGCGGGTGGCGTCAATGCCCATCTTGCTCCCGTAGCGCGGGCGGGGGGCCGAATGGTCTAAGGCGTCCACCGGGCCGTCCACCAGGAAGGTATCCCGGCGCGGGTCCACGTTGTTCCAAAGGTAGAAAAGCACCTCGGCCTCGTCGCGCACGTTCACCTGTTTGTCCACCACGATGATGAACTTGGCGAACATCATTTGCCCCAGCCCCCACAGGGCGTAGCACACTTTGCGGGCATGACCCGGATAGCGTTTGTCAATGCTCACCATTACGCAGTTGTGGAACACCCCCTCTAAAGGCAAGTTCAAATCCACGATTTCCGGCAGGGTCAATTTAATCAGGGGCAGGAAAATCCGCTCCGTGGCCTTGCCCAAAAAGGTGTCCTCCATCGGCGGTCGGCCCACCACAATGGCCGGGTAGAGGGGATTTCGCCGGTGGGTAATGGCGGTCAGGTGAAAGACCGGGTACTCCTCAGGAGGAGAGTAGAACCCCGTATGGTCGCCAAAGGGCCCCTCCAACCGCCGCTCGTGGGGTTCAACGTAACCCTCCAGGACAATTTCCGCCCCCGCAGGCACCTCCAGGTCTACGGTCTTGCACTTGACCAGTTCCACCCGCCGCCGCCGCAGGAACCCGGCCAATAGGAGTTCATCCACGTTGAGGGGCAGGGGTGCGGTGGCGGCGTAAATGATGGCCGGGTCGCCGCCCAGGGCTACGGCCACTTCCATGCGCCGATTCAGCGTCTCATAGTCCTGGTACTGGTGGCTGCCGCCCTTGTGCAGGTGCCAATGCATTCCCGTCGTCTTCCCGTCGTACACCTGCATGCGGTACACGCCCACATTCCGCTGGCCAGTGACCGGATGCTTGGTAAACACCACCGGCAGGGTGATAAACCGGCCCCCATCCTGGGGCCAGCACTGGAGAATGGGAAACTCAAGCAGGTCTGCACCGTCCGTGTGCACTACTTCCTGACACACTCCGGCCTTGACCAATTGGGGTTGCAAATGGCGGGCATGGCTGATAATTTGGCCCAAGCGACGCAGTTTACCTCCCCAGGTCGGCGGCACTTCGGGCTTCAGTAGAGCCGCAATTTCTTCTGCCACCTCCTCTACCCGCTCCACTCCCAAAGCCAGAGCCATCCGCCGTTCGCTGCCGAAGAGGTTGATGAGAACCGGCACCTCCGACCCCTTGGGTTGCTCAAAGAGCAGGGCCGGCCCACCAGCCTTTACCACCCGACAGGCGATTTCCGTTATCTCCAACACCGGGTCCACGGGCCGGGCGATGCGCTTCAACTCGCCGCGCCGCTCCAGTTCCGCCACGAAATCCTGCAAAGTGTCGTAAGACATATTCCTTAAACCGTCGTTTAAGATGCGTGATGTAGTTGCCTCGACAACGTTAACTTTAATACCGCCTCGCTTAAGTTGGTTTGGGGAAAGGAAAGCCAGCCTGCTGGCCCCGA
>DTZQ01000286.1 GCA_012961305.1 Armatimonadota bacterium
CGTCAGCCCCCCGCCGTGGTCAATAATGATGGTACGCCCGTAGGCTCCCAACCAACCGCTGTGGATGACTACCCCAGCCGCCGCGGCCCGGATAGGAGTGCCCGCCGGGGCAGAAATGTCCAGGCCGGCGTGAAAGTGCACTCGCTTGTACACCGGATGCCGACGATAGCCGAAACCCGAGGTAATTCGACCCACCACTGGACGGCTCAGGCGGCCGCGCCAGGGGCGAACCGAAGGGCCTTTACGCAGGGAGGGAAGTGAACGGGGAGCCGGCATCAACCGGGCCAGCATTTCCTCCACCTGACGGCGGGTGCGCTCCAGTTCGACCAAACTGCGCTCGTAGGCTACGATGTCCTGGTTAATATCGCCCAATAGGGTTCGTTTCCGCGCCGTCTGTATCCGAATGATATGCTGTTGCTCCTGGGCTTCTCGGCGCAGGCGATAAAGGGCAGAAAGCCGCTGTTCAAGGGCCAAGCGGAGTTGACGCCGGGCTTTCAAATCGGCCTCTATTTGCTGCTGTAACTGGGCATCGGCCTGCAGCACTGCCCGTAACAGTCGGGCCCGGGCTACAAAATCGGAGAAGTCCGTAGCACCTAATACAACCGCCAAATAGCCTACCGGCCCCTGCCGATAGAGGATTTTTAGCCGTTGCCACAGCCGCTCCTTGTGCTTGGCCAACCGCTCCTCAGTGGTCGCCAATTCCTTTTTTAGGGAGGCCAGGCGCCGGTTGGTTTGGCGAATGCGCTTTTCCACCCTCGCCAGGTTTTGGCAGGCGTCCTCTAACCGGCCTTCGGCCGCCCTCAACTCCGCGCTCAGTCGGCGTTTCTGTCGCTGAGCCTCCCGCAATTTGCACAACAAGCGGCGTTTGCGCTGTAAAGTTGTGGCCTTACGGGCTTGCAGTTTCTGTACTCGTCCCGACGACCATCCCCATCCAAGAGGTGAGACGGTCAGCAAGAGAACCAGGCCCCATCTCCAGGCCAATCGTTGCCCCAAAGGGCACATGAGACCTCACTCCTTTCCCCAAAGGTTACCCGACGGTTACTCTAAACGCAGGAAACGGTTCAGGGATATAATGCTTCCCGCCGCTCCGAACACTCCCCCCACAGCCAAAAGGGCCAGACTGAAAGCAGGCATTAAGGTCTCCGGATGCACCAACTTGAGCCAGGGCAAAACCGTTGCCGCCACGGACACGGCTTGCCGATAACCAGCCAAAAGCAAAATACAGGCCAAAACTGCTCCGGTCAAGCCGTGAAACAGCCCTTCCAAAAGGAAAGGGGTCCGAATAAACCACCGGGTAGCCCCTACCAGTTGCATAATGCGAATTTCTCGGTGCCGGGCCACGATGGTCAGACGAATAGCATTGTGAATGATACCACAAGTGGCCAATCCCAACAGCACCAGGGCTGTCAATCCCACCGCTCGCAAAGCATGTACCAACCGGTTCAGCCGGACTACAATCTCTCCCCCATACGTTACCTCCTCTATTCCTTCCAAGTCTGCCACCTGTGCCGCCACCTGGGGCACCTGGTCACTGGAGGCGGTCTTAATTTCGAACTTGCCCGGCAGTGGATTTTCCTCCGCTGCCAATTCGCTCAGAAATTCCAAGCCTAACTCGGCCTGCAACTGCTGCAGACCCTCCGTCGGAGATACATACCGCACGGCTACCACACCTGATAGGGAGGCAATGTCTGCCTGTAAAGCAGATATCGTTTCCTCCGTCAAATTAGACCTGAGAAAAGCGTTGACCTCAACTTTGCTTGCCTCTTGCTGGGCCAAAGTTTGCAAGTTAAGCATCAGCAGGAAAAATGTACCCAGTACAGTCAAGGATAGGGTTACAATTACCACGGCGGCCAGGGTCATTAGTCCATTGCGCCTGAGGTTAGCAGCCACCTCTTGTAGGAAAAACTCAACCGTGCGCAACAACCGCATGGTCATAGGTTCCCTTCTCATCGCGCACCAGGCGACCATCGGCCAGGCCAAGGATGCGGGTGCGCAACAAATCTACGATGTACTTATCGTGCGTGGCTATCACTACCGTCGTGCCCTGAGTTTCGTTAATATGTTTCAGCAGGTACACAATCTCCCCCGAGGTATCCGGGTCAAGGTCCCCAGTCGGCTCATCGGCCACCAAAATAAGGGGATTGTTCACAATGGCCCGGGCAATGCACACCCGCTGCTGTTCACCCCCAGACAACTGGTCCGGGTAAGCATCCGCCTTGCCAGAAAGACCCACCTGGGTCAAAGCCCAACTCACTTGCCGATAGATGGCGTGGAGCGGAGCCCCAATGACTTGAAGAGCAAAGGCTACATTTTCAAAGGCCGTCTTCCGGGGTAGAAGGCGAAAGTCTTGAAATACCACCCCCACTTTCCGCCGCAACAAAGGTACTCGCCAAGCGGGAAGGGAAGTCACGTCTTCCCCGGCAACCTCCACCGTCCCCCGCACTGGCGCCACTTCCCGGTAAATCAGGCGCGCGAAGGTGGACTTGCCCGACCCCGTCCTGCCAATTACAAATACAAACTCGCCTGCGGCGATGTCCACATTCAAGTCGGTCAGGGCCTGCACTCCATTGGGATAGCGAACCGTTACGTTCCGCATCCGAATGGAACCTTTCGCCGCCGGTTCGCTCTGACCGCTCAACGGCTCTGGCCTGCGATTCCAACCCCACACGTCCTAATTATACCCGAAAACCGGTATAAATGCAAGAGGCCTACAAAAATCCTCCACATTGGGGACAGGCAGAGGTCCCCTGTGGCACCTCGGCTCCGCAATGGTGGCATTCTACCAGTCCCGCCTCCCGGAGGCGTTTTTTCTTCAGCAGGTGGTTAAGGCGGGAGGTCAGGCCGGCATCTACCCCCTTAAGGGCCAGGACCCTCTGATAGGTCTCTATGGCCTCATCCCACCGGCCCATTTGCTCGTAAATCTCGCCCATCCTTTCATAAGCCCCCCAATTATTAGGGTCGAATTCCAGGGCCCGACGACATTCCTCCAAATCCTGCTCCCAGAGCCTCCGCCGCGCTAATCCGTCTAACCTCCGCCCTGCCCAGGGAAGGGAAGCCGCCCCCGCCAAGGTTAGGCCAAATATTCCATAGCCCCAAGGAGTACCCCAAGTCAGCGCCAAGAGGCTCAACCAGCCAAGAATACCACACAGCCCTGCCGCCAATTCCGCTGTGCTCACGGCCCGGTCGATGTACAAACCTACCAACTTCCAAGCAACGAAACCCAGCACCAGGGAGGTCAAAAGGAAGGCTAACAGCCCTGCCATAGTTCACTCCTTTTGAGCCGAGGAAGTTGCCCGTACCCACACCGGGGTTCCCCGTCCCCAACCCAACTCGGCGGCAGCATTCCCCTGCCGCAGGGCGATTTCCAAGTAGCCAGCACTGTTGACCAGGGCCAGCAGTTCCCCTTCCGCCACCGCCTCATAACACTCCACCAGCGGTATCCGCCGCTTGCCCAGCCAAATGGTGGCCGTGGGACCCACTGGGGCTAACTCTTCGACCGAGATGTTGGTAATTAAATTTCCGAAGCGGTCAGTAGTAAGGACCTCCCCCCGCACCTCTCCCGCGCGATGGTCTGTCTGAGGCACCGGCAAGCGCACCAGTTCCTCAATGGACACAGCGGTGCCCAGTTCCTCCAGGAGCGTACCTTTAGCCCAATAGGCCGCTACGGGAGCGAAAATGTCCCGACCATGAAAGGTCCGGCTGACCGAGGAACGAAAGAACTGAGGACGGTCTAAGATGACCGCCTGTGCGTCGCCCTCCCGCGCCAGTACGTAGGTCAAACATCCGTTGTCCGGGGCTACAAACCGCTGGTTGCCCGCAGCCACCGCAATAGCCCGTCGAGTGCCACCCACCCCCGGGTCCACCACTACGAGGTGAATGGTGTCCGGGGGAAAATAGGGGTAAACGGTGGCCAGGACGAAGGCAGCATGGGCCACATCTTGGGGTTCTAAATGGTGGGCTATGTCTACTATCCGAGCCGTGGGACATAGACTCAGCAGCACCCCCTTCATCGCCCCCACAAACCCATCCCGGTCACCGAAATCGGTCAGCAAAGTAATAAGCGGGCCCATAACTACCCTCCCGGTGGCGACCTCCAATGGGGTGAGAACCCTTTATCGCCCGGCTATGGTAGGGGTTTACCCGTAATTACTCAGCCCTCACCCCCCTCCTTCACCAGTACTGAGTGCTGAG
>DTZQ01000287.1 GCA_012961305.1 Armatimonadota bacterium
ACGCTCTTCCGAGCGTGGCCTTAATGCCTACCTGGGTTTCAGGTAGGCATTTTTTTCCTCTGCCCAGGGGAGGATAAACGGACCCTTGCGAGCGCTTACAGCAATTTGGAAGTGGAGAGCGCTGCTGGTAGGAGGAGGAGCATTTGCTCTGTACCTTTACACCACGGCGCCAACAGTCACCTATGGAGGTGATTGCGGAGAACTTATCGCTGCGGCCTATACCTTGGGTATTGCCCATCCCACGGGGTATCCACTTTATCTTTTGTTGGGCCGACTCTTTGCCAGTTTGCCCTGGGGAGAGGTAGCCTTCCGGCTGAACGCGATGTCAGCGATGTTCGCCGGGCTAACTGTGGCTCTATTGTACCTTTTGACGCTTCATCTCACTGCAAGTGAACTGGCTGCTTGGGTTGCAGCCCTCTCCTTGACCTTCTGCTATGTGTTTTGGACCCAGGCAGTTATTGCTGAGGTTTACACGCTTAATACTTTTCTGACCGTCCTTTTGTTTTTGCTGCATTGGCAGTGGTGGCGAACTGGCGACCGGCGGTGGTTTTATTTGACCGCTTTAGTATTCGGCCTGGGAGCAGGCAACCACCTTTCGGTGCTCCACCTGCTGCCGGCTTCCCTGGTGCTGCTGGGGGTCAGGGAGCGAGGCCTTAAACGCTGGTTAGTGGCGAGTGTAGAGGCAACCTGTTGGTTCGCCTTGGGACTTCTGCTCTATCTCTACCTGCCCCTGCGGGCAGCCCAGCATCCCTCTCTGAACTGGGGAGACCCTTCCACATGGGAACGATTTTGGGCCCATGTCACCGCCCGCGGCTATCGTGAATATATGTTCGCCCTCCCCTGGAAAGAAGTGGGAACTTTGGCCCTCAAATATGGGGAGTTTACCGCCTGGCAATTCCCAGGGATAATAGTGCTGAGTTTGTGGGGGTTAATTTGCTTGCTTCGGCGGGAAAAGGTGTATGGCTTATGGTTATTGTGGGCTCTGGGAATCAATGTGGGGTTTTACCTGAATTACGATGTAGGTGACCGCATAAATTATTTTCTCCCCTCCTACTTGTTACTGGCCCTTTGGGCGGGTTACGGGACGGCAGAGATAGAACCTTTGCTTCGCCCGCGGCTGTACCGTTTTGGGTGGTTGGGAAGGGGAATAATATCTCTGGCTTTTATCAGCCTGGCCAGTATGCGCTTGTCAGCCGCTTATGCCGGGGCCAATTTGCGGAGCAACCGTCAGGCGCGAGAGCACGCAGAGCAGGTGATACAAGCAGTGCCGGAAAAGGCGGTAGTGCTGGTGGAAAGCGATGCCCTGCTTTTTGCCCTGTGGTATCTCCAGCAGGTAGAAGGGCAAGCACCAACGGTGACCTTTCATGGATTAGGTGACCTCTCCCGCCCGGGCTTTCGCCAACGCCTGTGGCACTGGGTTTCCTCCTACTTGGAGCGCCGACCACTATTTACTGCTTTTTGGGATGAGGAACTTAATCAGCGTTATGCTCTGGTGCCTCAAGGACCCGTCTGCCGGGTCTTACGCCAGCGTCCTCCTTTAGAGGTTCAAATCTGTTCCTCTACCCTGGAACCACTGCACCGTTGGCCTGGAGGTCTGACCCTGGTCCGGGCAGAACTAAGTGCCTCTGACCTTAAGACCCAAACTATCGCGACCTGCACTTTATTCTGGCAAGCCCCTACTCCCCCTAAGGGACAGGTTTTGCTCTTTTTAGCCCGCCAGGCAGACCTGATTGCCCTGCAAAGGAAACAACCCTTAGACCTGTTTTTCGAGTTCATCCCTGCCCAGCGTTGGTGGAGCCGCCTGGAACCTTTGGGCCCTTGGCCAGCGACCCTTCCCCCTTCGGCGTGTGTACGAGACCCCCATGTAATCGCCGTACCGCCAGGAGCCGTGCCCGGCGCGTACACCGTGCGGGTAGGGTTTGTCCCGGAGGGAAAGGAACGGCTTCTGTCCGCCCGCCTTGACCCTCTGGAACTACTGGCCCAAACAGTAGAAATCGGCCACTTAGGGGTAATAGGAAAATGAAAATGTAACAATTCCTTAATCCTCCGGGAGGAATATTTTAAGACGAAGGTTGACGTAATGGGCTAATAGTGGTATAATAAACCGGGGTTAAGTATGAAAAACCAAGTGTGAGGTTTCAGGAATCCAAACCGATGAATTTGGTGGGAACTTTAACTCCTCTGGAGGTGTGGGTAGTTGCCCTTGGCCTGGTGGTGATTTATACCGATTGGCGGTATCACAAGATTTACAATTGGGCTACGTTCCCCAGCATCCTGGGGGGGTGGGGACTACAATTGTGGCTCTGGAGGGAAGGGGGAAAGTTGGTCCGACATGGCTTGGCCGGGTTCGCCGTAGGGATAGCATTAACCATTGTTCCCTTCGCGTTAGGTCTACTTTATGCCGGTGATGTAAAGTACTTAGCAGCGGTGGGGGCCCTGACCAACCCCGGGTTCGTCGTGTGGACGGTATTGTATGGAGGAGTTTGTCACGGAATCCTTTCGCTAATTCTCCTGCGGCGGGAGCAATTGCTTATCGCCTTCAAAAACATCGGTAGGTTCTTCTACCGCCGGGCTATCTTGCAAATGCCCGTGGATTTTCAGGCGGAATCAGAAGGGACTTTACCCTACGGCATTTCCCTTGCCTTGGGGTCTTTCCTAACCCTGGGCTTTCGCCTGTACTATGGGGCTTATTTCCCCCTGTGGGCAAACTGAGGTTAGCAGAATTTCTTGGGGAGGTGTTGAGCCATGTTACGACGTCCCATTATTGTCATTCCCGGCCTGGTGCTGATAGGGATTTTCATCTTCTTCCTGTTACGGCCTCGTCTGTTTAGGCCGCGAGTGCCGGAGGTGGTAGGGCCTAAAACGGTGTCCGTGGTCTACGCGGCTGAGGATATTCAGCCTTACGAGGCCATTAGCAACGACATGATTGAGGTCCGGGAAGTGGAGGAAGATACCTTTAACCAATGGCCGGAAGAAGAACGGGCCAATGTCCTACACAGCACCCAGGAGGCCATCAATAAAGTGGTGGGAGAGTTAATTCTTAAGGGTGACCCCATCCTTAAAACCCACCTCATCGGAGACCTCTTGAAGGACAAACTGGCCATCAAAATACCGCCAGGAATGCGGGCTTTTTCCATCCCCATCCCCGAGCCGCCGAGTTTGTACCATAACCAACACATCAAAGTGGGTGACCGAGTGGACATTCTGGCGACTTTCAACAACAATTACACCAATACCCTGGTGGAAGATGTGAGGGTTTTAGCCATAGATGATTTCCCTGGGGGGGAGAAACCGGCTCCTCCGGCGGAGGAAGGTGAAGGAAAGGAAAAGGAGGAGAAACCCCAACCCCAGGTCCCGACCACTCCCAGCATCACCGTAGCGGTGACCCCAGAGCAGGCCCAAACTTTGGCGCTGGCTTTGGCCAATGCGGATTTCGATGTAACCCTGCACCAGCAGACCACGGAGGCAGAAGTGGTAGCATCGGGAGAGGAAAGGAGCCTGGGACCCAGGGAGAGGATAACTGTTTTGCCGGTGGGCGGCATTACCCTGGAGGAAATTGCTCCCAAACCCCTGCGAGACCCAGAGGCGGCCGCGGAAGAGAAGGAAAAGGAGGAACAGCGGGAGCGGGAGAAAAAAATGGAAGAATGGCAAGACAGACAGCGGGAACTGCAACTCAAGCAGTTAGAGCGGGAATTGACCCGGCAGGCCAGGGGAGCAGTAGGGGAAGTACCTTCGGTGGAATTGCCGCCCGCGGGCATAGCAGCCGTGCCGGAGGAAACCATTCGCTCTATCGCTGAACAGGTGGCCAGCGAGATAGTGGGCAAGCGGTTGGCGGAAATGGCTCCCCTCAAGGAGGAAGAACTTAAACCGGCGGCTCCCCCGGTGGAAGAGCGACAAATAGAAGTGATTGTGGGCTCTACTAAAACTACTCTTACTTATCGGCCCTATTGAAGGACAAGCGCTCAGCAGTCAAGTCAGTTGTAAGTGACTCAAAAACTCCTAACTGCCAACTTAGGTTGAAGGTTGACCCCTGAGGGCTGAACTTAGAATTCACCGCTAAAGAAAGGAGGGACCGACCGGGCCGGAGAGACTGAGTACAGCCGGGCCTAAGTTCGTTCCGGGAGGAATGCCGAAGCAGGGCCGCGGTACGCCCAAGAAGCCTTCTCGCTCTGAGTTCAAACTCTGGGCTACCTTTACCAAACCCACGGAAGTTGGTTCCCTCG
>DTZQ01000288.1 GCA_012961305.1 Armatimonadota bacterium
CTGGGAAGACCAGGGCTACCCGGACTACGACGGGTTCGCCTGGTATCGGCGGCAGGTAGAACTGCCGACCGCTCCGCCTGACGAACCGGTGCATTTGGACTTTGAGGGAGTAGATGGCCGGGCTTGGGTTTACTGGAACGGGGAACTGGTGGGCCAGCATGAGGGATGGGACGAGCCTTTTCGGATGACCGTACCGGCGGAAAAGGTCCGGCGGACTCAGCCCAACTTGCTGGCCGTGCGGGTGTGGGACGGAGCCGGTCCGGGAGGGATTTATCGCGAGGTGACGGTGGGGATTGCAAGAGGTGATTAGTGAAAAACTCCTTGACAATCCCCTTTTGGGAAAGTATAATCAGTACTAAGCCGCTAATCGGGAAGGGGAGTTGTCCTATGGCCAAGAAGGAATGCTTTATAAGCAAAAAAGGGCCGGCGGGTAAAGGACCTTACTCTTCGGCAGTGGTTTACGGTGACCTGGTGTTCGTTTCGGGACAGGGGCCGGTGGACCCGACCACGGGAGAGTTCGTCGGCGAGACCATCGAGGAACAAACCCGACGCACCATTCAGAACCTCCAAATTATCCTTGAGGAACTGGGATTGAGTCTGACTGATGTGGTCAAGACCACCGTCTTCCTCAAGGACCTGGACCATTTCAGTCGCATGAATGCAGTTTATGCCGAATACTTCGGGCCCAACTATCCCGCGCGCACCACCGTACAGGCCGGAAGACTGCCTTTTGACATCCTGGTCGAAATTGAGGCCGTCGCCGCGCGGCCAGGGGAGTGAAGTGGCCTAAGGAGGGGAAAATGCGCCTTGAGGATTTGGACACCCCGGCTTTGCTCGTTGACCTGGACCGCCTGGAGCGCAACATTGTTAGGATGCAAGAGGCCATCAGTGCCCATGGGGTAGCCCTGAGACCCCACACGAAAACCCACAAGATTCCGGCCATCGCTCGCTGGCAGGTGGCGGCGGGCGCGCAGGGCATTACCGTGGCTACGGTGGGAGAGGCAGAGGTAATGATGGCTGCTGGCCTCGCCGACGTGTTCGTCGCCCGGGAAATTGTGGGCCGGCACAAATTGGCCCGTCTGGCGCGTTTGGCCAGACAGGGCCCGTTGTCTGTGGCGGTGGACAGCGTTGTCGGGGCAGAGATGCTCAATGCTGCCATGGGCGAAGCGGGGGTGCAGTTGGAAGTCCTCTTGGAAATTGATGTGGGTTCCCAGCGGTGCGGTGTCCCTCCGGCAGAGGTAGTGCCCCTGGCCGAAGCAGTAGTGAAAATGCCCCATTTGCGCCTCAAGGGAGTGTTCACCCACGAGGGACGGGCCTACGGTCAGGGAGACCCAGCGGCCATTGAACGCTACGCCCGCCATGAAGGAGAGGGAGTGGTGGAAGCCCGAGACCGACTGGCAGCCGCGGGCATCGAAATCGAGGTGGTCAGCGTGGGCTCCACCCCCACGGCCGTGGGAGCCGCCGCCGTGCCCGGAGTGACCGAATCTCGGCCCGGCAATTACGTGTTCATGGACCTGAAACAGGTGGACAATGGGGTTTGCACCCTGGATGACTGTGCCCTGACGGTACTGGCTACGGTGTTCAGCAAACCGGCTCCCAACCGCCTCAGTCTCGACGCAGGCAGTAAGGCCCTGAGCGCCGATACGGGCGCCTTCGGTCGGCCCGAGGAGGGATTTGGCCTCATCAAAAACACCTCCTACCGCCTGTGGAAATTGAACGAGGAACACGGGATTCTCGTGGCCGAGGAGCCAGTACCCTTTGGCATCGGCGACCGAGTGGAAATAATTCCCAACCACGCCTGTCTGGTGCCGGCCCTGCACGAAGTAGCCTATGGAGTGCGTAACGGTCAGGTAGAAGTGGTTTGGCCCATTGCCGGACGGGGGAAGTTTTAGGCTGTCCCTTCCGCCCCCCTGCACGGGGAAGGGGGATCGTCCATCATCTTCACAGCAGGAAGGTCGAGAGGAACAGACATGATGCAGGAGGCAATAGGCCATCGCCCTGCCACCCCAATGCTGGATGCTCGCCTCGTGCATCATGTATCGGGATGGCCGCGTGGTGGCTGTATCACGGTGGAAGGGGGTGTGACTTGGTGACCCGATGTGGGAGGCGAAAAACCTACGAGTGGTGGTGTGCGGAGCCGGGTTGACCGGCCAAGCGATATGCAGGGCTTTGCGGCGACGGGGAGCAGAGGTCATTGCTACTGATAGCCGACCCGCCGAGTCCCTGCCCGGGGCCGCGCAGGCGCTGGCGCAACTGGGAGTGGAACTGCGGGCAGGGGGACATGACCCGGAAGTGCTGGCCTGGGCAGAATTGGTCGTGCTCAGTCCCGGCGTGCCGCCTAAATTGCCGGTGTTCGACCTCGTGAGGCGCAAGGGCGTACTCCTTTGGAGCGAGTTGGAACTGGCCTTTCATTTGACCTCCACCCGACTCATCGCCATCACCGGTACTAAGGGCAAAACCACGACCGCCGTTCTGGTGGGGCGAATGCTGGAAGCGCCAGTGGCCAATGCCGCGGCCTACGGCCCTGTGGGAACGCCCCTAACAGCCTTAATAGACGAGGCCGAGGCGGACACTTTGGTCGTCGAGGTCACCAGTTACCAGTTGGAAGGTGTACAGGAATTCCACCCGGCGGTAGCGGCCCTGTTGAACGTGACCCAGGACCATACTGCCCGGCATTCCACGCGAGAGGAATATTTGGCCGTCAAAGCGCGCATTTTCGCCCGACAAACTCCCGATGAGGTGGCGGTGTTCCTGGCCGACGACCCGGAGGTACGTCAAATCGGAGAAACCTGCTCGGCGCGGAAAATTCCCTTCAGCCTGCGACAGCCGCTGCGCGGAGGGGTTTGGGCAGGGGAAGACGGAATCTGGGAGGCAACCCATGGCCGGGAGCGGCAAGTTGTTGCCTGGTCAGAACTGACCCCGGCCCTACGGCGGCAGCGTCCCACGGCCATCGCGGCCGTGGCCGTGGGATTGGCCGCGGGCCTTCCCGTGGAGGTGATACAGAGGGAACTAAGGGCCTTTCCGGGCCTGCCCCACCGCTTGGAGCACCTGGGCGAGTGGCGCGGCATTGGGTTCATCAACGACTCCGCGGCCACCAACCCGGCTGCGACCCAACATGCCCTGGAAAATGTGGCGGCGCCGGTCGTCCTCATCGCTGGGGGGGACGCCAAGGGCAACGACCTGAGCGTCCTTCGGGAGGCGTTTCGGCGACTGCGGGGATTAGTCACCATCGGCCAGAGCGGACCCGAACTGGCTGCCCTGGGCAAGGCCGCCGGCGTATCTCGGATAGCAGAGGTGGAAAGTCTGGAAGCAGCGGTGGAGCAAGCCGTGACCTGGGCCCAGCCGGGAGATACAGTGTTGCTCTCCCCCGCCTGTGCCAGTTATGACATGTTCGCCGACTTCGCCCAGCGGGGAGAGGTCTTTAGGAGGGCAATTGCTAAACTAAGAGGGACCGACCACGTTTAGTTCGTTAGGTTCGTTCCAATAGCC
>DTZQ01000289.1 GCA_012961305.1 Armatimonadota bacterium
AGAGAATCGAGGCCCGCATGGAGGAAATCATTGCCGCAGACCAACATTTTGAACGTCTGGAGGTGAGCCGGGCAGAGGCGGAGAAAATTTTTCGCCAGTTGGGGGAAAATTACAAGTTGGAAATTCTGGCTGAAATTCCGCCCGAGGAATCGGTTACCCTCTACCGCACGGGCGAGTGGGTGGACCTCTGTCGGGGGCCGCACGTGTCCCGCACCGGCCAAATAAAGGCTTTCAAACTGCTGGGCACCAGTGGAGCCTACTGGCGGGGCGACGAGCGCAATAAGATGCTGCAGCGCATCTACGGCACCTCCTACCCCAGCCAAGAGCAGTTGCAGGAATATCTCCATCGTTTAGAGGAGGCGCAAAAGCGTGACCATCGGCGGTTGGGCCGGAAATTAGACCTGTTCAGCATCAGCGAAGAGGCCGGAGCAGGACTTATTCTCTGGCATCCCCAAGGGGGCCTCATTCGCAAACTAATCGAGGACTTCTGGCGCGAGGAGCATCTCAAGGCGGGTTATGAAATTGTGTATTCTCCTCATATTGGCCGGGCGCAACTGTGGGAGAGGAGCGGACATCTGGATTTCTATCGGGAGAACATGTACGCCCCGCTGGAAATTGAGGGTCAGGAATACTTCCTCAAGCCCATGAACTGTCCTTTCCACATTCTGATATACAAGAGCAAACGACGCAGTTATCGGGAGTTACCCCTGCGCTGGGCGGAACTGGGCACCGTTTACCGCTACGAGCGGAGCGGAGTCCTGCACGGTTTGCTGCGGGTGCGCGGGTTCACCCAGGATGATGCCCATATTTTCTGCCGCCCAGACCAAGTGGAGGAGGAAATCTTAGGTTGTTTGGATTTAACCCTGCACCTTTTGCGTTCCTTCGGCTTTCACGAATATGAAGTGGCCCTCTCCGTCCGAGACCCGGAGCAGCGGGATAAGTACATCGGCTCGGATGAGGCCTGGGAGATGGCCGAGGGCTCTCTGGAGATGGCGCTGGAGAAAAGAGCACTGCCCCATGCGCGAGAGGTGGGCGAGGCCGTTTTCTACGGCCCCAAGATTGACCTTAAGATTAAGGATGCCCTGGGGAGAGCCTGGCAGTGCACTACTATCCAGTTCGACTTTAACCTGCCGGACCGGTTCGACCTGACCTTTATCGGCCCGGACGGACGGGAACATCGTCCTTACATGGTACATCGGGCCCTCCTGGGCTCCTTGGAACGGTTTTTGGGGGTTCTGATTGAACACTATGCCGGTGCCTTTCCCGTTTGGTTGGCCCCGGTGCAGGTAGTGGTGATTCCCATCGCCGACCGACACAGCGACTATGCCCAGCAAGTAGCCGTCCAGTTGAGGAAGGCCGGTGTACGGGTAGAGGTAGATGCGCGCAGCGAAACGGTGGCCCACAAGATTGCGGAGGCGGAAACCCGGAAAGTTCCCTTCATGCTCATTGTCGGCGACCGGGAGGTGGCTAAAGGTACGGTGTCCGTTCGTGAGCGAGGGATGAAAGACCATGGACCTATGAAGGTGGAGGAAGTGCAAGCGTTATTGGGCAAATAGCAGGGCGCCAAGGCCCTGAGCCACCATATGGCCCACGGGCAAGGGGTGAGCCTTAATTACGGAGGTGAGCCAAAAATAAGGAGACACCGTAAGAAGTATCCGCGGAGTGAACGGCGCTATCGCGTCAACGAGCAAATCAGAGCACCGCGAGTGCGGTTGATTGATGTAGATGGCCGGCAACTGGGCATTGTCACCTTGCGAGAAGCCCGCGGCATAGCCGCCATGCGGGGTCTGGATTTAATTGAAGTCGCGCCGCAAGCCGACCCGCCAGTGTGTAAAATCATGGACTATGGCAAGTATCGCTACGAGCAGAGCAAACGTCAGCGGGAACATTTGCGCAAGCGGCGGGCTACCGAACTGAAAATCCTCCGGCTCCGTCCCTCCACCGATGAACACGACCTGGAAACCAAGCGCCGCCAGGCCGAAACTTTCCTGCGCCAGGGTCACAAAGTACAATTTAGCCTTTTCTTTAGGGGACGGGAAATCACCCACCATCAATTGGGGCGAGAAATGCTGGAACGGGTAGCCGAGGAACTGCAAGCCGTAGCCGAAGTAGCGCGCCGCCCTTCCCTGGAAGGACGGCAGATGACCATGATTCTGACTCCCCGGGCTGACTTGGAAGCACTGGAAGCCGCTACGGCGGAGGAAGATTAGTAGTTCCCTTTCCAAGCTGAACTTCGGGGACCTCGGGAACGCGAAAGCAGGGCATTTACGAGTAGTCGCCGGGAAAGCCCACCCTTTTAAGGGGGGGATGAAAGGCGGTCTTCAGGTATTAGATATATTGCAGGTATCCAATA
>DTZQ01000290.1 GCA_012961305.1 Armatimonadota bacterium
C
This sequence comes from Armatimonadota bacterium, assembly GCA_012961305.1. GTDB lineage: Bacteria > Armatimonadota > UBA10988 > UBA10988 > DTZQ01 > DTZQ01. Next base: position 2 of record DTZQ01000290.1, read on the forward strand.
CTCTCGGCGGGAGGCCGGGGCACTTGTTTTGGTGACAGGCGAACCTTTCACTTCCCGCTCCTTGGAAAGGGACAACACCTACTGGGGTCTAAGATAGCACATTTTCGCTTGGTTGTCAACTGTTGGACGAAGGAGGAAGGGAAATGCTAACGGCGGAAATGGCCTATGTTCCTTTCTACCAGCGAATGTAGCGCCAGGTGCCTGGATTTCTGGCCCTCTGCGGGGCCGAAGGCTGCATTCGGGCCTGTGCCGACCACCTGGAACGCAGGGGGCGCATTCAAGCCCCGTTTCACCCTGGCCCTTTCCGCCGCCGGGTTTGGACCCTGTGATGCTGTTTCATTAGTGCTGGCGCAGTTTGGCAAATTGTGCTACATTTAAGCCGGCGGAGAGGGACCCATTGGAGCCAAGTTGGAGGGACGATATACCCCATGACCTTTAGGGCTGTGCTTTTGGGTGTAGGGGGGGTGCTGTTGGTCAGCGTGCTGACGCCCTACAGCGATTTGGTGATGAAGGGGACCTGGATTGGGCTGACGGCGTTTCCCATCAGCAGTTTTTTCCTTTTAGTGGTGCTGGTGTTGCTGAACGTTCTGCTGCGGCGTTGGGGGCGGGGACTGAACCAGCAGGAACTGTTGGCTGTGTTCTGTATGCTGTTGGTTGCGGCGGGGATTCCCTCCTTCGGATTGACCGGTCTGCTCATTCCCTACCTGGCGGGGCCGCGCTATTTTGCCCAGCCGGAGAACCACTACGCGGAGGCCATTCTGCGCTATTTGCCCCGTTGGGTGCTCCTGCGGGATGAGGAAGCCGCAGCGGCCCTCTACGAGGGACTGCCGCCGGGCCGGGGTTTGCCCTGGGAGGTGTGGCTGCCCACGCTGTTGCTCTGGTCCGGACTGATTCTGGGGGTGTACCTAATTTTCCTCTGCCTGAGCGCGCTGCTGTGCCGACCATGGGTGGAAGACGAAAAGTTGGTCTTTCCTTTGGTGCATTTGCCGGTGGAACTGGCCCTCTATGAGGGAAAGCGCGAGGTTTTCCCCCCCTTCTTTCGCGACCCGGTGATGTGGGCCTTCTTTGCCCTTCCCTTCGGCATTCATGCCCTCAATGGTCTGCACTTTTACGTGCCGGCGGTGCCGGCGGTCAACGTCCATCGGATTGACCTGGGCCAGTACATACTGGGGCGCACCGGCGAGGCTGTGCGGCCTTTTTGGCTGCGCCTTTCCTTCAGCATCATCGGCCTGACTTATCTGCTGCCCTCTGATGTGTCCTTCAGTTTGTGGTTTTTCTACTTCTTCTTTCTGGTTCAGCAAATTTTCGGGGCTCGCTGGGGCTACGTGATGCCCTTCGTGCAGGCGTATCCGGTACGGCAGTTCGTGGCCCATCAGATGATTGGCGGCATTCTCATCTTCGGCCTGTATGCCCTGTGGAACGCTCGCCTGCATTTCGGCCGGGCCCTGGGGAAGGCTTTGGGGCCTTTGTATTTCGTCTCCCCGGTGGGAAAGCCAGGCTCGTCAGCGGAGGTGGAGAGGGATGAACGTACAGAGCCGCTGTCCTACCGAACAGCGTATTGGGGACTGCTAACGGGGATGGTGCTTATCGGGTGGTGGGGAGAGATGGCCGGGGCCGGTTGGTCGCTGAGCCTGCTCATTTTCCTGCTTTTCTTCCTGGTGCATCTGGTAGCCGTGCGCCTCGTTTGTGAGGGTGGAATGCTCTACGTGCAGCATCCTTTTCGGCCCCTGAACCTGATGCTGGCCGCAGTGGGCACGGCTGGCCTGGGGCGGTCGCGGCTTCCAGCGCTGGTGTTGTTCGACCACCTGTGGATGTTGGACAATCGCAGTCCGCTTATGCCCTGCCTCCTGCAGAGTTACAAAATCGGCACTTTGGCTGGACTGCGCCTGCGGGGCCTGACGGGGGCCTTGGTGCTGAGTGTGCTGTTGGCGGTGCCCGTGTCCCTGGGGGCCTATCTGCGGCTGATGTACCAGCACGGTGGCCTCGCCCTGAACACCTGGTTCACCACCTACTACACCCATAACCTCTACTGCACCTGGACCACGCACCTCGTCCTGCAGGGCGAGGAACCGACTTCCCCGGCTTTTGTAACCCTAAGCATTGGCGGGGCCACCATGCTTGGCCTGCTGACGCTGCATCGCCAGTTTTGGTGGTGGCCGCTGCACCCCATTGGGTATCTCATGGGGGCCTCCTGGCCGATGATTAACTTCTGGTTCCCCATTTTCTTGGGCTGGCTGTTCAAGTCTTTGGTACTGCGCTACGGGGGAGCGCGGTGGTATCGCCAGTTGCGGCCTGGCTTCTTGGGGCTGATTCTGGCCGAGTTTTTCAGCGCTGGCCTGTGGGTGGTGATTGACTATTTCACGGGCGTGACTGGGCATGAGATTTTTTCGTTCTAAAGAGGGAGAGGCAGGGGGGATGGCGAACTTTTGAAGGATGAAGATGTGGACTCGTTTGCTCCGCTGGCTGCGGGCTTGGGGCGGGGTGCTGCTAACTTTAGTGGGTGGGTGTCGAGGGGATGAGCGGCCGCGGATACCCCCCAAGCCCAATGCGGTGGTGGTGGACCGGACGGCGCGGGCCCAGAAGGAGCCGCGGCGGTACGCGGCTTTGGGAGCGAGTGACACCCAGGCGGAAGGGGCGGGGAGCCTCCGGGAGGGTTATGTGTTCCGGCTGTTCGACCGTTTGGCGGCACAGGGCGGCTCCTGGGAACTGTACATCCTTGGTTGGGGCGGAGCCCGATTGAGCGACATCCTACGCTGGCAACTCCCGGCCGCGCTGGCGGTGAGGCCCGAGGTGATTACTCTGTGGACGGGAGGCAACGATGTAATTAAAGGAGTGGCTCCGGAGGAGTTCGCGGCTGATTTAGACCGCCTCCTGCGTACCCTGCGGACTGAAACTCGGGCCCACCTGGTTTTGGCGAACCTGCCGGAAATGCACCGCCAGCCTTTTGCGGCGGGGAAGTCGGCGCAGGAGCGGGCCCAACTGCAGGAGCGGGTGAAGGCCTTTAATGCCCTAATTGAGCGGGTGGCGGCCCGCTACCGCGTGCCCGTAGTGGACTTAACCGCGGGCGAGTTGATGTACGACCCCGCCAATTTCAGCCCGGACGGAATCCATCCCAACGCCCAGGGCTACGCGGGCATTGCCGCCCGTTTCTGGCAGGTGTTGGAACAAGAGATGTCAGACCGCGATTGAGTTTTGGCCCAGGGGAGGTGCGAGGATGAAAATCACCGAAGCCACGGCCCTGCATTTGGCCGCTTGCACGACCAATTTCACCCTTCAAGAGCACTTCAACGATTTCACCGAGACCTGGGTTAAAGAAGCGGCCACTGGGCCGGGCTACCCGGAGGTGGTGGACGGCTATTTTCCCCTGCCCGGCGGTCCGGGCCTGGGGGTGGAGTTGAATGAGGATTTGATTAGGGAACATCCCTTCCGCGAAATTTCCTTCAACCTGTGGCGGGAGGATTGACACAAACGGCAATCTTGAGAGGAGGACCAGGATGAAACTGCGGGACCGGGTGGCGATTGTGACCGGAGGAAGTGCCGGTATTGGCCGGGCGACGGCGGAGTTGCTCGCCCGGGAGGGGGCCAAAGTGTGCCTGGCGGCGCGGCGAGTGGAGCGTGGGGAAGCGGTGGCCCAAGCCATCCGCGAGGCCGGCGGAGAGGCCTTTTTCGTGCCCACCGATGTTTCCGACCCGGCACAGGTGGAAAACATGGTGCGGCAGACGGTCCAGCGTTGGGGACGGCTGGACATCCTGTTCGCCAATGCTGGCATCAACGGCATGTTGGCCCCCCTCGAAGACCTCACCCCAGAGGAATGGGACCAAACCTTAAATGTGAACCTGAAGGGCACGTTTCTGAGCGTCAAATACAGCATTGCTCCCCTGCGCGCCAGCGGGGGAGGGAGCATCATCATCACCAGTTCGATTAACGGCACGCGGGTGTTTTCCAACCCCGGCTACACGGCCTACAGTTGTTCCAAGGCCGGGCAAGTGGCCTTTACTAAAATGGCTGCCCTGGAGTTGGCCCGGTACAAAATCCGGGTCAACGTCATCTGTCCCGGCGGGGTCACCACCAGCATCGGCGAGAACACGGCTCGGCGGAACCTGGAGCGGATTCGCATTCCGGTACATTTTCCCGAGGGAGCGCAACCTTTGGCCCACCGTCCAGCCAGGCCGGAACAGGTGGCGAAATTGGTGCTGTTTTTGGCCTCCGAGGAGGCCGACCATATCACGGGGGCAGTCATTTTCATTGATGGAGCGGAATCCCTGCTGCAGGGGTGAAAAGGAGTTGACACCCCGGGGATGGTATGTTATAATGCAGGGTAACTACTCAGCCGGTTCA
>DTZQ01000291.1 GCA_012961305.1 Armatimonadota bacterium
AGGAGTTAAGGGACGGGAGACCGGAGACCGGCCAGAAGGCCCAGGTCCCCCGTCCCCGGTCTCCGGTCGGGCAAAAAAAGGATGACGGGGGACCGAAGACCGGTCCTTCCCGTCTCCTACTTCGCGGGCATGGTCGCCATCTCCTCCAAGTAATCTAACAACGGTGCCTCGGTGCGCAACCAGTGGTACTTCTCCAGATGTTCTGGGTCGTAGAGGATGTTCGGTGGGTTGTCGTTACAGCGCGTCCACACCCCGGCCTGGGTCGCCGTGTTGAGCAACTCAATGGCGTGTCCCTTGTACGGTCCGTGTACGTGGTCCCACCATTTCTGCACCCGCAGATAGCGGCAGCGGATTTGCCCGATGAAATTCACCGCTTGTCGCTCGCGCCAGAAATCCGCATGTTCTTCCGGCGGCACAACTTCCCGCCAGAGGGGGGCCACTAAACGGCCCGTAGGCATACGGTAGCAGATGTTCTGGGTGTTGGAGGGGCCTTCCACATCAATAAGGTATTTCACCGGCAGGTCGCGATAGCGAGCCAGACAGCCTGCCGCCATGGTGATACCGTAGGAGAAAGTGATGACCCCGAGGTTGTCAGAGTCCACTTCGGGCAGTTGGGCCAGGTAGCGAATGACCAGGGCCAAGTCGTCCTGATGGCGGTAGCCGTTGTAGTTCTCCTTGCCCCTACTGCGCCCCCGTCCCTCCGGGTCAAAGTGTACGACCACGAACCCGCGCCGGGCGATTTCCGGGGCTGAACGCCCGTTGCGCACATCAAATATCCGACCATCGCCCACCCCCCCGGGAACCATCACCAGCCCCGGAAACCGACCCGTGACGTTAGGGGTGTGGACATGGGCATACAACTTCGCCCCGGCCGGCCCGGCAATCCACACTGGCCGCTCACTCGTGGTGGGGTAGAGTTTCAGTTCGCACAAAGCAACCGTTGTCCCCAGCCACAAGAGACCTCCTACCAAGATAGTGGATTTCATAGTGAACCTTGATTTCCCCTTCATTCACGGGGCCGGGAACGCCACGGCGGCATTTCCTCCTCTAATGTCACCTTGTTCACCAATCGCAAGTCCTCCGCCCCGAATTGGTAAATGGTGTTCCACCGCACGACGTAGACGTACTTCTCCGTTGCACAAATGGCTGCACCTCCCATCATCCCCCGCAACATAGCCGGCCCCATTGGCCCACCTGGTCGCGCCAGGGCTCGAGGAGGCCTTGGGGGACCGCCGGGGAGGGGAGGCCCTCCAGGGCCATCAGGGCCGTCATCGGACTGGGCCAAAGCCGCCTGCCCATACCATCCCATACCCAACATCATCAGCACGATGAGCACAATGCCCACCACCGAAGCAATCATCAGAGACTTGCTGTTCATGGATTTACCTCCTTCCGTTCGCCGGATGCGGTCAAACTTAGCCCCAGAATCACACGGGGAAACACTGCATACAACTGCCCTGGTGGTCAGATATGTGACCAGAGGGCTAATTTCCGTGTGGTTCCATGGCCTTTCATTCCTCATGAGTACAGACGAAAGGGAAACCCAAATGGTTTCACTGCCAAAACTATTGGGGACGTGTTTTTGACAAATAGCGAGCAATCTATTACAATAGTGATTGATTGGGACAGAATGTCAAGCCGGGAGGGAGGAAAAAATGGTTCTCTGCCTACTGTCCTTAGTTTTGAGCGGCGCAGCGACCGCTCAGGAACCTGTGGTGCCCTTTTACCTGCCCTGGGAAGCACGGGAGGGAGCCTTCGCCGATGCCCGCTTCCTGCTGGACCCCCCAGCGGGAAAGCACGGCCCCCTCACGGTGCGCGAGGGGCATTTCTACTTCGCCGATGGCACCCGCGCCCGCTTCTGGGGCACCAACCTCTCCGGCGAGGGCTGTTTCCCGCCTAAGGAGGTAGCCCCCCGACTCGCCGACCGGCTGGCCCGCTTCGGCTTCAATCTGGTGCGCTTTCACGGATTGGACGCCCGCTGGGGCCGAACTATCTTCGACAAGTCCTACCCCGACACCCAGCACTTCGACCCGGAGCAGGTGGACCGCCTGGACTACCTCATCGCCCAACTGGAACAGCGGGGCATTTACGTCAACCTGAACCTGCACGTAGGGCGGAAGTTCACTGAGGCCGACGGCGTGCCCCAGGCCGAATGGCTCTCCTACGCCAAGTACTGCACCATCTTCGACCCCCGCCTGATTGAACTCCAGAAACAGTACGCCCGTCAACTGCTCACCCACCGCAATCCCTACACCGGACGGACCTATGCGGAAGACCCGGCGGTGGTCATCGTCGAATTGACCAACGAGAACTCTCTGTTCGGCGGCTGGGTGCGGGGTCATCTGCGCGGGAAGCAGACCACCCGTCCGGCGAGCGGCTGGACGGACATCCCACCCTACTACGGCGAGGAACTGACCCGCTTCTTCAATGAGTGGCTGCGCCAGCGCTACCCCACCCGGGAGGCTTTAGTCCAGGCCTGGCAGGAAGGGGCCCGCTCGCCCGGCCCGCAGCAGTTGCGCAACGGCGGCTTCGCCCAGGGAACGGAGGGTTGGGAGTTGTTCCGGCGCGAACCGGCCGCCGCCCAATGGGAAACCACCCGCGAGGCGCCGGGCGGCAAGTCCTGCGTCAAGGTGACCGTCACCGCGGTGACCGATACCCGCTGGCACGTGATGCTCACTCAGCGGAACTTCTCCCTGCAAAAGGGAGTGGGCTACCGCGTGGCCTTCCAAGCCCGGGCCTCCTCGCCGCGCCTGCTGAGTGTGGAGGTCTGCCACAGCGCGCCCTGGCGGGGTTACGGCAGTGCCCAATTTGAGGTCGGAGAGGAGTGGCAGGACTACCAGTTCACCTTCGTCGCGCCGGAGGACGATGACCAGGTGCGGCTCAGTTTCCACTTGGGCGAGGCCATGGGGACGGTCTGGATAGCCGATGTCCTCCTCCACCAGGCGCCCATCTACGGCCTGCGGGAGGACGAGGCCCCCCAGCGGGGCACGGTACGTCGCCTGGCCCCGGAGGACTTCGGCAGTTACACCGCCGCCCGCTTCCGCGACGAAGGACGGTTCTACTTCGCCCTGGAGCGCGGCTACTACGAGGAGATGTACCGCCTTCTGAAGGAGGAGTTGGGTGGGCAAGCCCTCATCGAGGGAACCAACCACAACTACGGCCTGCCCAGCCTTTGGGCCCAGTCCTTTCTGGACTTGATGGACTGCCACGCCTACTGGCAGCATCCCTCCTTCCCCCGGCGGCCCTGGTCGCGGACGGACTGGTACATCGGCAACAGTCCCATGCTGGATGAGCCCTGGCGCACCACCATCGCCGCCCTGAGCCGCTCCTCAGTGCAGGGCAAGCCCTTTACCGTCAGCGAGTACAACCACCCCTTCCCCAACGAGTACGGCTGTGAAGCCCCCCTGCTCCTGGCGGCCTACGCCTGCCTGCAGGATTGGGATGCGGTGTACTTCTACACCTTCGGCCACCGCTGGACGGAACGGGAGTTGAGCGGCGACGTGGTCACGGGCTACTTCGACGTGTGCAACGAGGTGAGCAAGATGGCCCAGATGCCTACCGCCGCCCTGCTGTTCCTGCGGGAAGAAGTGCAGCCTGCCCAGCGGTTGGTGGCTGTCTCTTACGACGAGGCTCGGCTGTTCGATAGCCTCAAAGAGCGGCGTTGGGGTCGGGTGCAGTTCTTCCTGGACGGGGAACTCTCCCCTACCCTACCCCTGGTGCATCGCTTCCGAGTGGAACGTTTCGACGCAGCGCGGACGACGCGCGCGGAGGAAGTCGGCTTCGCAGAGCCGGCCGGACGCCTCGAGAGCGACACGGGCGAACTGGTCTGGGAAGCCAACGGGCCGCGCACGGGCCGGCTGACCATCAACACACCGCGGGTGCAGGCGGCCTTGGGCTGGCTGGGGGGCCAAACGGTGCGCACGGCGGACGTGGAGTTCCGACTGGAGACCCCTTTCTGCGCGGTGAGCCTGGCGGCTTTGGACGGTGAGCCCTTGCGCCGCTCGCGCAAGGTGCTACTGGTGGCGGCAGCTCGCTGCGCCAACACGGGAATGGAGTGGAACGAGGAGCGCACCAGCATCTCCGACCGCTGGGGCGGCCCGCCGCTGCTCATTGAGCCGGTGGAGGGGAAAATCACCCTGCGGCGGGAGCCCGGCGCGGCCCGGTTGCGACTGATACCCTTAGACGGCGGTGGCCGACCAAAGGGCGAAGGTTCGCCGGTCGCAGCGAGGGAGGAGACGACCTCCACCCTGCAACTCCGCGCTGCTGAGGCAACGGTGTGGTATGCCCTGTTGGCCGAGCAGTGAAATCAAGGAAAGGTGGAAGGGATGACCGTTACTGTGATTTGAAGTCACACCCAAGTCTTTATGAAAGGGCAGATGCTGGTCGGTAAGCAGGGAGTGCACTTGCTCTGCACCCACCGGTTCGCAATAATTTTTCTCCCCACCCCTTGCTGAACTGAGAAAAACATGGTATAATTTTGCCCAAAGTCCAGTCTATACCCAGGTAAGCAAAAAGGATTCGGACGAATCCGGAGTCCGTTAGGCAACCTGGGGTTAAAGGAAGCCACCTCTGCGAAGAGGGAAGTCCTTCGTCAAGAGTCGGGGATAAACTAAATACTTCGCAATAATTCCCAATTTGGGGTGATAAACGAAGTAATTCGTTTATCCGGTAGTTGTGCGAAATTGCCTATTGATGAAACAATCAGGAGGATGTAAAGATGAGCAAAGAGATAGTAATCAAGGCATCGGGGTTGACAAAGTTCTATGGTGA
>DTZQ01000292.1 GCA_012961305.1 Armatimonadota bacterium
AAGCGGGAATATCAGCCTCCGGCTGAGTAGTCACGATTCCAGCATCTCCCCCTGTTGTTTTCTCAAGGCTTTTTCAGCGGCCCGATGTAATGGCGTGCTACGACGATGTGGTCGAACCACACCTTGCTAACATATCCCTCAGGGGCCTTCGTGATGTAGAGCAAAACCCACAGGAAATTTATCTTCAACCTCCTGTCCTTGCGCCATCTGAAACCCTCAAACGGAAGGCCCTCATCGGGAACGGTAAAGACCTCGCCTCCTCCCTTCTCGTAATCCCAGCGAATTCCCCTGCCTCCCTTGCCGGGGACGAACCCGATGAACCTATCGTAAGCCCAGGCCCTCTGGGGGACGAACTTGTCGTAAACCCAAACGCCGTTGGGAAAGCCTTTTCCCAGGTGGCTCACCAACTTGCCATCAATCCACAGCGCCAACTCGCCGTTGTGTTCGGTGATGGGTTCGTTCAACTTCACCCTTAACTCCACACAAATCCATTCCCCTCGTTTTACCTTCAGGTTGGGGTCTCTAATGAAACTGTTTCCCCAAGTTTTACCTGCCGGAGGGCTTCCTCGCATCTCCATCCAGTAGGTGTAGTAGTCCCAGACCCATGCTTTGCCGAACGGCTCGACTCCGATGGTGAACCGTTCGTCTCCTTTGGGACGTTCGCCCGCTCCACCTTGCGGCCAGGGCGTAGGTGGGTTGTAACCGCCCAGGTGGAAGAAGTGGTGGATGGGAAAGCAGTGGGGGTCAAATTTGACATAGAAGCGGACGAAAAGTTCCCCGTAGCCGGGGAGCAACCGGCGGTAGAGATGTGCCCCCGTGCCCTTGCCACCGATGTGCGTCATCAAAAGCGATTGTCTGCCAGCGCTACCCAGCGGGAGGTCGTTGGAGAAGGACATAATCTGGGGGCTTGACAGGTTATCCCAGCGCTTTCTCAACTCCTCAAGCGAGCGCTCCTCAAAGTCCTCGGCGAAAATGACCTCGGGGTCCCCCTCTATCCCGCTGTCTCCTGGATACTTCGCCGCAATCCCGTAGCCTTGTGGGAGTTGCTCTTGAACTGCTGCCTTAACCTGACCTGGGGTCGGGCAGGTAAGCCGCCACAGTGCAGTGACCCCCAATAACACCGTTACGCCCACAACGGTCATGCTTGGAGAAGTTCTGTTCAACTTCATCGCTTTCTCGCCTCCTTCTGTTTGTTTCTTCGTCCATAAGGATAGCACGCCGCAACAACGCAAGCAAGCCTTCTCCCCCAGAGTTCAAACTCGGGGCTACCTCTTTAGCCCTTATTCACTGCGCCGGACCCGGCGTTGCGGTTACGCCCTTGGGAACGGTGGCGTTCAGCGTGCCGTCAAAGTGGAAAAGCGCGAGCGTGTGCGCGTCCGGCTCAAAACGCTTCTTCGGCGTGAATGCGCCCTTGTAGCGGCGAATGGAACTGAGGCGCAACTCGTCAAGGTCCGCCTCCGCCGGCCGAAAGCCGGTGTTCATGGAGCCAATCTGGATGGGTAGCGGAAGCGGCTTCACTTGGAGTGGTTGGGTGTTGGGAGATTTGGCGCTTCCCAGACAGCGGTCAGAGGCCAACTTCCCGTCAATGAAGAGCGCCATTGCGGTCTTTCCGCCGTCGTCTAACTTCCATTGCAGGGCCACGTGGTGCCACTGCCCCTTCCGCCAGTCGCGAATGTCGGCCTGCACCGTGCGCGCCTCATAGTTCGAGTTGGAGATGATGCCTGAGAGATAACCGCCGGCTGAGTGAAATATGGTTAGCGAATCGCGGTTCGAGAGGTAGGGATGGTCGGGGCGAATGGGCCCCAGGTTGAAGAACGTGTGCTCCAGCCAGCCGCGCGGGCCGGGCGGGCGGGGAACAACGTCCCAGTGAGGCTTGACCCAGAACTCAACGGTGCCCTCGGACAACTGAATCGTCCTCGGATTGAAGGAACTGAAGAAGGCCGGCCTGGCCAGCGCGAGCCCGTCCACTCCAGCGGTGTAAAGCCGGTTGGGCGGAATGGGGGTACGGCGTGGGTGGCCGAACCGACGGACGAAGGTCCAGGTTCCCTCGCGGCTGGTGACCGTGAAGGTGCAGACAACGCCGGGAACTTCCCCGGAGAAGAGCAGGGAGAAGGGCTCTTTGGGTCGCCACATCAGTTGCACCAGCGGCGCCGTGCCCAACTCCCTCCTGCCCAGCGGCTGGCGGCCGTCGGTGCACCGGACACGCAAGCGGAAGTTGTGCAGGTTCCGGTCCGTCTCAATGCGCAGGTCCCCCCCAATGCGCGTTCCTGCCCCTTCGCCCGTCGTCTCGTGGGCGAAGCGCAGGGGCCGCAGCACCAGTTCCACCTGCGGCGCAGGGAAACGCTCACCCGGCGGGGCGAACCGCAGGCGGGCGAACTTCTCCCCGGTGTGAAACCCGCTCCCCTCCAGAAAAACGATGGCGTTGGACTCCTCCTCGCCTTTCGGTTTGGTGTGGACGATGTTGCGGCAGAGCAGGGCGCGACCGGTTAGGCCAGCCTGGGGCCTGAAGCCCAGGTCGGCGGCGGGGATTCGCATCTCCACCGTCCAGCGGTCCGTTCCACGAACCACTTTCACCTGCGCCGAGCCGTTCCACCGGACGGAGTATTTCATCATCCCCTCAGGCGTGCGGGTCGAGCGGGCGTCGAAGACCGTCCCCTTCGAGTCGACAATCCAGTGCACAAACTCCCTTGATTCGCCAGGAGGCGCGAGGAGGATTTCGACGCTGTCGCACAGGACGTGCTCATCGCGGGCCGGCAGGGTAACAGAGATGTCCATCGGATTGGGGTCGAAACATTCAAAAGCCGCGTAGAGGGCGTTCGCATCGTAGGCCAAACGCGCCTGCGTCTCCAGCGCTTCGAGGCGCAGGACCCGATAGTCCACAAAATGCTCGATGGGTGGCGCCTCAGCCCACACCGGTTCGTCCAACCGTCCGTCCACCGTGATGGGCCCGCCAGCGGGCACAGCGACGATTTCCCGCCGGCGGCAACTGCGTTCGAACCAGCCGGGAATCGTGTGGGCCGCCATCAACGCTTCCCGCCGGTTCCACAAATCTTCGACCTCTTTCTGCAATTCGGACACCCGAAGTTGCGAGAGGTAGCCGGGCGCAGCCGTTCGGCGCAGGTAGGAGGCAAACAGTTGGTCGCGGGGCACCTTCTTCTGAATCGCCGCCCATTCGGTGGCCGCTCGGGCCAGGAAGGTTCGCGCCGCCGACAACTGCTTCTCCACTTCCGCCCGGTCGCCATGCTGAATCGCCCGCCGCGCGGCCAGGATGTGGGCCCGATGCGTGGCTAAGATGCGCGCCCCCTGGGTCATCAAGTACAGGTTCAGGAAGTAACCATACCAGTCGCCGGTGAGGACTCGCCCACGCTGCTGCAACTCCCACAGCCGTTCCAGGGACGCAGCCGCCCGGGCAGTGGCTTGCGCCTGTTCACGCATGGTCTGGACTGGGTCTTCGATGTCCACCCGCTGCATCACCTCCTCGGGGAAGGCGATGAAAGTATGGCTGATGTTTTCCGCGTAAACGGGCGCGATGAGCGGGCCGGCCTCCTCGCCGAACAGGAACCGACAGGCCCGCGTGGCGAAGGTCTGGCGCTCCGGGGGCGGGGCCTGCTTGGTGCCCAGTTCGTGCCAGGCCCGGGTGTCGAACTCGCGAGCACCGGGTCGGTTCACATTCCAGGCACACTCGGCCCCCAGCAGTTGCGTCACCTCCGTCCACCCCCTCACAGGCACGTTGCCATACAGGATGTCGTCGTGGGTCGGATAGTACATTGATTTCGTCCAGAGGGGCGTGGTGATGAAGTAGGGGCGCCAGCCCTTCCAGTAAGCGTATTCGTAGTAGAGTTGGAAGCGGCGCCGTCCCCACACCTGGCGGGCTAAAGCCAGGTGGCGACGCTCGCTCTCCCGGATGCACACGAAGATGTCCGGGGGAAGAAGGGTGTTAAGCCGCTGGAGGAAGTCGGTTAATTTGCGGACCGTTTGCTGAGCCAATGCGCGAGCCGGCTCCCCTTCGCCCATCGTGGCCGCGGCCTGTTGGTAGATGTACTCAGGGTCGAGATACCGACCGGTGTAGGGGTAAACTACCGCCACGAACTTGAGGTTCGGAATCCGCTTCTTGACCTCGCGGTAATAGATGCCAAACACCGTTGCGTCGGCCTTGGCGTGGTCGTCGCCGTAGGTCTGGCGGCACAGGGGACAGCGGTCGTTCCAGAGGGCCGGGTTCCGCCAGCCGCCGCCGTCGGTGGCGTGCAGGAAGTAGCCCGTGTAGCCGGCATCGGCCAGCCATTGGGCAGCCCGCCGGGCACGCCGTCGGTGGTATTCCAGCCGCGACCAGCAGAAGTAGCGTTTGTGGGCGCGGTGGAACACGACGTCCCGGAAATCGGGGTTGTCTTTGTCGCGCGGGTAGGTTCCAATGGCGGTGGTGTCGCCAGCCATCGACTCAATGCCCCGGGCGAGTCCGTATTCATGCACCTCCCTCAGCGCCGCCCGGACGACGGTGGTCTTCTTCGGCGCGTCGCCCGGTCGGATATTGGTCGAGTTCCAGGCAAAGTTAATCTTGGCCCGGAGCATCCAATCGAAATACCGCTTCTGGAAGGCTACCCATTCCCGCGCCAGTTCCCGAGCCCGCGGCAAATCGCCCTCCCGTTCCGCCCCCAGAATGGAGTACCATCCGCGCCGCAAGGGTTCGCTGAACGGCGTGCCCATCTGCCGGTATTTGTAGTCGGGCCAGTCGCGCACCTCTGCCAACTGGAGCAGCAACTCGTCGCCGCGCCGGATGATGAGTTGGCGCAGCGTCACCGCCGCATAGAGAGTCCCCAGGGAGTCGCTCCCCAGGAGGAACAGCCGCAGATTGTCTCCCGCACCGACCGGATGGATAACGTACCCTTGCTCGCCGGGGTTGGTAGGTGTTATTTCGAGGCCCACCCCGGCCAGCGAAATTTCCTTCGCGCTACAGGGGGCAATAACGATTGACTTCCCCGGCGGCAGCGACGCCTGAAGAGGAAGCACCGGCAGGGACTTTTTGCCGAGCGAGATAATCCGTTCGTTAATTTCGCGGGCTCCAATCTGGGCCCGTTCGTCCTTATGGACGACGATGCGGAAGTCCGCGAGAGGAACGGGATTGCCCAGGGCGCGAATCTCCTTTGGGCGCGGAATGATGGTGTCCAGGTCCGCCAGGGCAAAATTCGCGGTGAGAGCGAAAAACGCGCACGCGGTCCATCGCAACATGATGTTAACTCCTTAATTTCAACAGCACCACCCAATCTTCGTTCGGGTCTTTGGGTGGTGTGCCAAGTTGCAATACCCTTCCACC
>DTZQ01000293.1 GCA_012961305.1 Armatimonadota bacterium
CAGTTGCGGGGGCGGTCAGCACGCCAAGGCGACCCCGGCTCCTCTCGCTTCTATGTCTCCCTGGAGGACGAACTGATGCGCCTCTTCGGGCCCCAACGTTGGGGGGCACTCATGAACATGTGGCCGGAGGAAGAACCCGTTGAAGCCAATCTGGTCACCAAGTCCCTGGAAAACGCACAGGCTAAAGTGGAAGGCCGCAACTTCGAAATCCGCAAATACACCCTGCTGTATGACGATGTGATGAACATGCAGCGGACGACCATTTACAGTGAGCGACGGCGCATCCTGGAGGGGGCCGACCTGCGCGAAACAGTCCTGGACATGCTGGCCAAAACCGTGGACGATGCCCTCACAGCCCACGTCAACCCGGACATGGACCCGGAGGAGTGGGAGTTGGGCGAAGTTTACTCTTCCCTCAGCCGCCTCTGGCCGCTGGATGAGTATTTGGACTTGGAGGACCTGGAGGGGTTGTCCTACCAGGAACTGCGCGATTTGTTAATTGAAGTGGCCCATCAGGCTTATGTGGACAAAGAGGCAGAGTTGGGCGAGGCGGTGCGCGACATCGAGCGTTACGTTATGCTGGAGGCCATTGATTCCCGCTGGCGGGACCACCTGGCGGCCATGGACTACCTGCGCGAAGGCATTAACCTGCGAGCCTATGGCCAGCGCAACCCCGTGGATGCTTACCGGGAGGAAGGTTACAACCTCTTCCAGGGAATGATGCGCAACATCCGCGAGGACGTGGTGCGGATGATGTTCAGTGCCCAGGTGCAACTGGCGGACGATTGGGCCCGGCGGGAGGAGTTAGTCCGTCAGGGTGACGGCCAGGGACGGCGGCCTCGACGCGGAATTTCCGGCCAAGCCGTGGAGGAGCAGGAACGAGGTTTACTGGCTCCCTTCGAGGTAGGTGCAGGCCCCCTGCCCGCCCTGGATGCCCTGCCCAGCCAGAATCCGGAACCTTTTGAGGACCGAGAGCAGAAACTCCAGCCGGTACGGGTAGCCCAGAAGGTAGGCCGCAACGACCCCTGTCCTTGCGGCAGCGGCAAGAAATACAAGAAGTGCTGTGGTCGCCGGGCCTGAGAAGATGGCGCGGGCCGGAATTTGGTCGGAAAAGGAAGGGGTGTTATGGACATAGACCACCTTCGTATGATGATGGCACGTGGGGAATACTGAGGTGCCGGGACAGCAATGTCGCCAATGTGGGGAGAGGTATCTCTCCGGGCCTATGTCGGAAGCGATGGAAGAGGTTCCTCAGGGAAAGAAAAAATCCCGTCGTAAGGTTACAATTGAAGTTCCGGCTTTTACCGTTAAGGTTTAGAACCTCAGACTGACCTTCAGGCTTCGGAGAATTATGTTACTCTTCTCGTTGCCGACGGTGGGTTTGAAACATCCGGCCGTACAGGCGGCGCGGGCCTTGCACTCCCCGGCCGCCCGGAGCGACCAGGGCCGGTACTTGATAGAGGGGGAGAACCTGTTGGCCGTAGCCCTGGCCAGTGAAGTGGTGATGACCACCGCCTTTTTCGCCCAGGGGGCAGAGGAGCAGTGGGCGGACCTGGCCTTAGCGCTGCAAGCCCGGGAAGTGCCCTGCTATCGGGTCAGCCGGGGGGTGTTGCGCAAAATTTTGGGCACCGGCTACGAGACGGCCGTTGCTTCCGCCGCGGTGGTGGAACGGCTGGCATTCGTGGAAGAGGCCCTGTTCGCGCAGCCGGAGCCTCTATTAGTAGTAGGTGAACGCCTGCAAGACCCCCTTAATGTGGGGGTGCTCGTGTGCACCGCCGACGCCGTCGGAGCCACCGCCCTGATGTTCACTACGGACGGCGCGGACCCCTTTTCCCGCCGGGCGGTGCGCTCGAGCACCGGTTCCATCCTCCGCCTGCCGGTGGGCTTCACTGCTGACCTGCCGGGGAAGTTGCGAAATTGGCAGGACCGGGGAGTGCGGGTCATTGCCACTTCCGCCCATGCAGACACGGACTACTGGGAAGTGGACTTTACGGGCCCCTGCGCTGTGGTGGTGGGCAACGAAACCACGGGCCTTTCGCCGGCGGTGCGGGATTTGGCGCAGGTGACCGTGCGCATTCCCATGCGCGGCGGAGCACACTCCCTCAATGTGGCCGTCGCAGCCGGAATTGTGCTCTACGAACGCGTACGCCAGCAAGCGAGCAAAGGACGACCGGGAGGAGAATAACCTGGCTGTAACGCAAAAAGTAGCCACTCTACGCGAGGAAGTGATAGCCCGCGTCGGGCGGATATTGTTAGATAGGTTGCTCGACATTTAGACCTTTCCGAAGGGGAGATTATCCAAACGTTGTAAAGGGAGGAAAAACCATGTTGCCAGAACTTAAAACTGAATTGGAAACGCTGGTTCAGCGGGTCGAGGGAATGGGAGGCCATCTTTGACCTCCCTGCCAAGGAGGAAGAAATCCAGCGGTTAGAGGCCCGGATTGCTGAACCAGGCTTCTGGGAAAACTCCTCAGCCGCCCGGGAAACCCTGCGGAAACTCGGCCACTTACAGCGGGCCGTGCAGCCCTGGCAGGAGGTTAGGCAGCAACTTGAAGACCTCCAGGTCTTGACCGAACTGGCTTTGGAGGAGGGGGACGAAAGCGTGACCGAAGAAATCCAGCAAGGGATGGAGGAAGTCCGCCGCCGGGTGGAGAAATTGGAACTGGCGGCGATGCTCTCCGGCGAATATGACGACCACAACGCCATTCTGCGCATCAAGGCTGGTTCCGGGGGCACCGAAGCCCAGGACTGGGCGGAAATGCTGCTGCGCATGTACCTGCGCTGGGCTGAGCGGCAGGGCTACGAGGCCGAGGTGGTCGAAATCAGCGTCGGAGAGGAGGCGGGCATCAAAACGGCCATCGTCATCGTCCGCGGGCCCTATGCCTATGGCTATTTGCGCTCCGAAAAAGGCACCCACCGCCTGGTACGCCTGTCGCCCTTCGACGCTAACCACCGACGGCACACTTCTTTTGCCGGCGTGGACGTCCTGCCGGAGTTGGACGAAACGGTGGAAGTCGAAATAGACGAAAAAGACCTGCGCATTGAAACCTACCGCTCCAGCGCTCCCGGCGGCCAACACATGCAGAAGAACGAAACGGCCGTGCGCATTACCCACTTGCCCACCGGCATTGTGGTGCAGTGCCAAAACGAGCGCTCCCAGTACCGCAACAAAGAAACGGCCCTGAAAATCCTGAGGGCCAAATTGTACGACCTGATGCGGCAGGAACAGAAGCAGAAAATCGAGGAACTGCGGGGCAAGGTGGAAGAGTACGCCTGGGGCAACCAGATTCGCAATTACGTGCTCCATCCGTACCACCTGGTCAAAGACCTGCGCACGGGGGTGGAAACCACTGACCCCTCGGCGGTGCTGGACGGGGAAATTGACTCCTTCCTTGAGGCCTATTTGCGGCAGACGGCAGGAGGAGAAAGGGCGTGAGTGACGAAAATACTCTCCGGCGGCTGTCTCGGATTCTGCGCCAGCGGTTGCGGGAGAGGGTGAATCCCCCCGCCGGTGGAACCCCCACTGCCGGAGCGTCGGCTGAATCGAGGGGAGAGAAGGAAACGACTGTTCCCGCTTCCCTCCAACCCTCCTCCGGGTTGACCCAGGCGGCGGCTAAACTCGCTGGCCTCAGGCGGGGATGGGCTCAGGAAAGGGCGGACTCTGTGGCGAACCCAATCCGTAGTGAGAAGGCGCAAGGGCCGGTGGTGCCCCTCCACGAAGCGGTGCCGGGCGAGGTGACCAAAAACGTTTACGGCTATTTCTACCGCATCACCCGCCCCATCGGCGAGTTGTACGAGGACGCCACGCAAATCGTCCAGCGGTTGCAGCGGGTGTTTACCCGTTTTCCCCCGCGGCCCGAACTGGCCTCTTTCATGCGTACCCCGCCGGAACGGGTGCTGTTTTTGGACATCGAAACCACCGGTTTGGGAAACACTCCGCTGTTTCTCATTGGCGTGGCCTATTTGCAGGACAGAGATTTGCTCACCGACCTGTTCTTAGCCCGGGATTATTCGGAGGAAAGGGCCGTTTTGGGACACCTGAGCGAGTTGCTCCCTCGCTTTCAGGCTTTGGTGACTTTCAACGGAGCGACCTTCGACCTGCCCTACATTCGCAACCGCCAGCGCCATTACGGCCTGCCGTCGCTGTCCGTACCCTTTCACTTAGACCTGTTGCCCTTAGCCCGGCGGCGCTGGCAGTTTGGCAACTGCAAATTGCAAACTCTGGAGCGGTACGTCTGTGGGCGGGTGCGGACTGACGATGTGCCCAGCGCCGAAATTCCCGCGGTGTACCGGCGCTTCGTGGCTACTGGCGATGGCCGCCTGCTCCAACCCATTGTCTATCACAATGCCAGGGACATTGTGACCCTGGTGGAGTTGTTGACCGCCCTGGCAGAGTAAACTCAGAGGAGGCAACATGAAAAAGGGCCTGACGCAAATTGTTCTGGGAAGGGAGCGGAAGTTGGCCGAATGGATGCCCCAGGCTAAGGCCGCGGGCTATGAGGGTCTGGAAATCCTGCTCACCGATGAAGGGGACCTGCCCTTAGGGTCTACGGAGAGCGACTACCAACGCCTGCGGGACCTGAGCGCCCAGTCCGGGGTGGAACTGGCGGGTTTGTGCATCGGCGTGTCCGACCGGGGCAGTTTGACTACGGGCCGTCCAGCCGATGCGGAACGGTTCCAAGAGGTCACCGTGCAGGCTTTGGAGGCCAGCGTGGCCCTGGGGATAGATACCATTTTGGTCATCCCCGGTGGGGTGACGGAAGAGGTGCCTTACGAGCGGGCCTACGAGCGTGCCCTGGCGGGGATGAAGGAACTGGCCCCGGAGGCCGAACGGCGGGGGGTGAACTTGGCCATCGAGTATGTGTGGAACAAACTCTTCCTCAGCCCGTTGGAGATGCGCCGGTTCTTGGATGAAGTCGGTAGCGAGTACGTCGGTTTCTACATGGACACGGGCAACATGGTCATCTTCGGCTACCCGGAGCAGTGGATACGCCTCTGCGGGCCGTACCTCAAGAAGGTTCATTTCAAGGACTTCCGGCGGCGGGGCTACCAATGGACACCGCTGTTGGAAGGGGATGTCAACTGGCCGGCGGTCATGGCCGCGCTGCGGGAAATCGGATATGATGACTACCTCATCTCCGAGGTCAGCGGCGATTGGGCTGCCCACACCCGCACAGCCCAGGCGATGGAGAAAATTCTGCAAATGTGAGGGAGAGAACGAAGGGAGATGCGAAAAAAGGACCCTGTGCAGGCGGTGCGCGCGTTCGCGCTGGATTTGGTGCGGCAGGCGGATTTTGAGGAACCGCCCATTTGTCCTTACAGCATTGCCGCCCGCAACGGCTTGTTGGTCCGGGAGGAGTATCTGGTCAACAGCAACACGGCCTACGCCATGCGGGTGGAGACTTTGAGTTCCTGGCTGGTGACCCTCCACTCCGGGAACCTGCCGGAGGAGCGGTGTTGGCAGTTGGCCCGGAAAATCATTGAAATCCTGTTCCCGCGCAAGGAGGGTGAACGACTGGCAGAGCAGGTCATCACTGCAGGGGCGGCTGAACTGCTTTTGCCCACGGATTGGTTCGACCCCCTCTGCCGGCATTACAAATACGACCTACTGGTGCTCAAGCAGAAGTTTGGCAACGTAAGTTACGAACTGCTGGGACGGCGGGTGCTGCTGCTGACCCCGGCCGTGTTGACCGTAGTGGAAAATGCCCAGTTGACCTTGCGCCTGGGTTCGGAGGGCCTTCACTTTCCCCCATGGCCCACGACCCAGGAACTGGACGCCATCTGGACGGCCCACGACAAAGGGCGTCCTGTGGTGTCCGATGGACGGCATTACTGCGTTCGTGCTTGGCCGGTGCGCCGTTCCGCCACCGACCGCGTAGTGGCCCTGAGTTTTCCCAAGTGAAGCCTCGGCCGGAGCCTCACCTCAGGCTCAGCCGGACAAGCGCCTTGAGAGGTGTACCTGTGTTCGACCAAGACTCTGGAGGGGGACAAAGGAGGCACTTGTGAAGCAACGCAAAGAAGGAAGAAGGAAATTCCGCCTCTCCTGAGGAACACAGGCATGCTTAAACCAAGGATTGGGAGGTGAAGCGAAGATGAAAAGGCTGACTAAGAGCCTGGTAGAGGAGACTTTACAGCCCCTCTTGAAGGAGGGCGAAAAACTCCTCGAATGCGGATGGGCGCTCAAAGGTTTCATGGGGGTTTTACTTCGTTGGGCTGACCGACGAAAGAATAATCCTCCAGAGGGTTTCCGGCTGGTCCTTCAAGCCGAAGGGAGCGCAGTCCATTGAGTTCTCCCAACTTGAAGCCTACCAGCCGAGGGCGGGTTCAGCGGAAATTCCCGAATGGGCAAGCTGGATGGAGCCGAGTTTCAGAATTTCCGACTTGATGACCTCCGGGCTGGTGTTGAGGTTGAAAGAGGGAACAACGCTATACCTTAACTTCCGGAAGGTCATTTGTGTCCTCATAGCAACTTTGGCAGAAGACGGGTTGCAGGGATGGGGAACAGGCGAAGTGTTGGGCTTCTTTTTCGGCAGTATAGTTGGAGGGTTGATAACGGGGCTGTGCATTACCTTCGTCGCCCCCATGATTGTGGCGGTGATAAAGGGGGAAGAGTGAAAACCCCTCAACTCCAAGCGGTGAGTTCATGAGCGGCATTAAGCAGGCGATTTTTGCTCCCGCGTCTCATTCTGGAGTGGGGGCTGTTCGAGGTGCCCCTGGAGGAGGTCTTAAAAGAGTGCTACCGGCGCTTCGTGGAGCAGCCGGTTCGGGAGTCAACCGAAGTTGCAGCCAGTTCAGGGTAAAATCATCATGAGCCAGAAAATCATCCCCCGGGAGGAATTGGTGCAAATTGTGCAGGCC
>DTZQ01000294.1 GCA_012961305.1 Armatimonadota bacterium
ACGGGCTCTGGTTCCTGTTCTGCCCGAAGAGGAGGAGTTCCCCTACACCATCCGCGTAGTGTCGGAAATTCTGGAGTCCAACGGTTCCTCCTCCATGGCCAGCGTCTGCGGCAGTTCCCTGTCCCTGATGGATGCCGGGGTGCCCATTCGCTCGGCAGTAGCCGGCGTCGCGATGGGCCTGCTGAAGGAGAACGACCAGTACCGGATTCTGACGGATATTGAGGGAATGGAAGACGCCTACGGGGACATGGACTTCAAAGTTGCGGGAACGGAGAAAGGCATTACTGCCCTGCAAATGGACATCAAAATCGCGGGGCTGGAGATGGACCTGCTGGCGGAGGCCCTGGAATGGGCCCGCCGGGCCCGGCTGTTCATCCGTGACAAAATGCTCACCGCCCTTCCGGCACCCCGGCCAGAACTTTCACCCTACGCGCCGCGCATCACCATCATCACCATTGACCCGGACAAAATCGGCACCGTTATCGGCCCCGGCGGAAAAACCATTAACCGCATTACCGAGGAGACGGGCACCCAAATTGACATTGAAGACGATGGCCGGGTGTACATTGCGGCCCCCAATGAGGAGGCAGGCCAGCGGGCGCGGAAGATGATAGAAGACTTGGTGCGCGACGTAGTAGTCGGCGAGGAGTACGTAGGCAAGGTGACGCGCATCATGAACTTCGGGGCTTTCGTGGAGGTGCTGCCAGGCAAGGAAGGATTGGTGCATATCTCGCGGCTGAGCAATGAGCGGGTGGCCCGGGTGGAAGATGTGGTACATGTAGGCGATGAACTCACCGTGCGGGTCTCAGAAATTGACAGCCAGGGGCGAATTAACTTGGAGCGAGTGGGCCTCCCTGCCCGGGACAGGCGTCCTCCCTCCCCGCGGCGTTCCTTCTACCGGCGCTCTCCAGAACGTCGTAGTGACCGCAGGGGTGGCCAGGGAGGAGGCCGAGGTGGGCGCAGTGGAGACCGACGCCGCCCCCACGGTCGTCCCGACCGCCGTAGCGACCGCTACCGCAAGTACCCAGAGGAGGAATAGTTAAGGCGGGAGCGCAGGGCAGGGAGTCTGGAGCCTCCTGGCTCTGTGCTCCTCGTTCCCCCAAGCCCGCCGATGGCTGAACGTTTATTCACCCATCAAACCGGTTCGCAGGCTCCTAAAAAGATGAACGCCTCGGATTTCACCTCTCGGCAACAAATTTTGGACCATGGGGCTTTAGTCGCTGCCTTAGAGATGCCCTGGGCACGGGCGGTTAGTGTGGGCCTGTGGCTGCGCACTGGCTCCCAAGACGAAACCCCGGCCAACAGCGGCATCTCCCACTTCTTGGAGCACATGGTTTTCAAAGGTACTACCCGGCGAACGGCCGCTGCCATTGCCGGGGAAATTGAATCTGTGGGAGGACAACTGGACGCTTTTACCGAAAAGGAGTACACCTGCTATTACTTCAAAGTGCTGCCTCAACATCTTGCTCTGGGTTTAGACATCGTTACCGACATGATTGTCCATCCTCTCCTCCAGCCGCAAGACATCGAATTGGAGAAGAAGGTCGTTTTAGATGAGATAAGGTCTGCCGAGGACTCCCCAGAGGAACTGGTATTCGACCTGCTGCCTCGCACCTGTTGGGGGAACCATCCTTTGGGGCAGCCGGTCTTGGGACGGGAAGAGAACCTTAACCATTTTTCCCAGCCCCTCCTACGGGACTATTTACAGGGGCATTATACGGCTGCGCGGGTGTTAGTGGCCGCAGCGGGTCCAGTGGATTTCCAAGCCTTAGTGAGCGAGGTGGAACGGGGCCTGAGCGATTTACCCGCTTCTCCCAACGGTCGTCCCCCAGTTGCGCCTACTTTCCACTCCGCCTGGAAGTTTGTGCCCAAAGGGACTAAGCAGGTACAACTGTGCTTAGGACTGCCCGGGTGCAGCCGCCACGAGGAGGAGCGTTATCCTCTGGCGGTGCTGGACTGCGCCTTGGGCGGGGGTATGAGTTCCCGCTTGTTCCAAGAAATACGGGAAAAACGAGGGTTAGCCTATTCCATTGGCACGGCCCAGGCATCTTATCACAATACTGGCCTGTTCACCATTGGCGCCGGGACAAGCCCTCAGACCGCTCCTTTGGTCTTGGAAATTATCCTGCGGGAGTTAAAGGACCTCGCCTCCAGGGGCCTTTCCGGGGAGGAACTCCAACGGGCCAAAGAACAGTTGAAAGCCAGCCTCATTCTCTCGCTGGAAACGACCAGCGCTCATATGAACTGGCTGGCGCGGTCGCTGTTGTACTACGGTCGTCAGGTGCCTTTGGAGGAGGTGCTGACCCATTTGGACCAGGTCACCCCTGCGGATGTGATCCGGGTAACACGGGAACGGCTGGCAGCAGGAAGGGTGGCTTTGGCTGTCGTGGGGGGAGTGGAGGAAAGTGAAGTGGCAGAGTGGTGGGAGTTGGTAAGCAATGCCGAAGGGGAGCCTAAGGAGGTGTGAGCAATGGGTGAAATTAGGGTGGTAGTCTGCGGGGCCTGCGGACGCATGGGACAGACGGTAGTCAAAGCGGTGGGAGAAGCCCCAGACCTGATTTTGGTGGGTGGCGTGGATGTGCCGGCCAATGCAGGCCGGGAAATTGCCCCGGGCCTTCGGTGCCGCGCCGATTTGGAAGCCACGCTGAGGGAGACCCAGGCCCAAGTAATGGTGGATTTCACCCAGCCAGAGGCGGTGATGAGCAACATCCGTACTGCCCTGGCTTGCGGTGTGGCCCCCGTAGTGGGCACCACGGGCCTGACAGAGGAAGAGGTGGCAGAAGTAGCCCGGCTGTGCGAGGAACACAGCGTACCGGCGGTCATTGCCCCCAACTTCTCCTTGGGCGCGGTGCTGATGATGCGCTTTGCCTGTGAAGCAGCCAAATACTTTGACACGGCGGAAATTGTGGAACTCCATCACAACCGTAAGAAGGACGCTCCCTCCGGCACCGCCCTGCGCACGGCCCAACTGATGCGGGAAGCCCGCGGTTGCGATTTCCGGGGCCCGGAAGTCGCCGAGACGGAAACGCTCCCCAGCGTCCGCGGAGGAGAAATGGGTGGGATTCGCCTGCACAGCGTCCGCCTGCCCGGACTAATGGCCCATCAGGAAATCCTCTTCGGCGGGGAGGGACAAATCCTGACCCTTCGCCATGACAGCCTTACCCGCGAATCCTTCATACCGGGCGTCCTGCTGGCCATCCGCTCCGTTTGGAACCGCCCGGGCTTGACCTACGGCTTAGAGCAACTATTAGAGGCTTAAGGCGTCTCGCTTGAAGGCTGACCGCTAATTGCGCGAGAGGAGGAAGACCATGAAAGTAAATTGGGGCCCCTTAATTACGGCCATGGTGACCCCCTTCGACGCCGATTTGCAGGTGGACTATGACGCGGCCGGCCGTTTGGCAGAATACCTGTTAGATATGGGTTCCGACGGCGTAGTGGTGTGCGGCACCACCGGCGAATCTCCTACCTTGACCAAAGAGGAGAAAACAACCCTCTTCCGAGTGGTCAAAGAAGCAGCACAGGGGAGAGGGGCAGTCATTGAGATCGGAAGA
>DTZQ01000295.1 GCA_012961305.1 Armatimonadota bacterium
ACCGACTTGGTAACGGTAGCCCAAGATTTCAATCTTGGGTAGGTCTGCTAAGCGGCGAATTTAACATTGTCAAGTTAAGGAGCCCAGGCTTTAGCCGGGTCATTGGTGTTGGGCCCGCTAAAGTGTTGACTCCGGAGAATTACATGAGGTCAGTTGATTCGCCTAAGGTTAAGATTCAGGTTGCGCCCCTTTCCCTCATCACGGAGGCAATGGTCTCCAATTCCGGGTTTTCCTCGCCATCCAGGTTCAATTGGGACACCTCAGCCAGCAGTACTTGATGGTTCGGCGGGGCCGGGCTTTTCTCCAAGTAGAGGATGCAAGTTTTGGCAGTTGTGCCCGTAGCCTTAAAGGTCTCCCGGGGCAGGGCAACCACCGCCCGCGCAGTGAAGTTCTTGACCAGCCATTCCCGCACGTACCGCAGGTTAAAGTTCGCAAATATCCCCTCCGGCAGAATGATAGCCACTTTGCCGCCCGGCTTAGCCAACTGGATGAAACGCTCCAGGAAGAGCACTTCGATGACCTGGGAGGCTTTTTTACGCCGCCGGCGCACGGTCACATCTTCGCCGAACAGGTTCAAGGTCAAGGACTCATCAGGCAGTTCTTGATAGGCCACTTCGAATCTTTCCAACACTGCGGGGTCACGCACTCGGTACCGACTGGCAGTGAAGGGCGGATTGCCAATAACCAAATCGTAATACCCGCGCCAAAAGGCGTTTTCGCTCTGGATTTCCGCCAGACCGTCCTGGCAGAAAAGGTGAACCCGGTTCCCATAGCCGGCCAGCAGCGCCTCGGCCTGTTGTATCGCAGTCGAGTCAATGTCCACTCCCACCACTGCCGCCGCGCCTCGCTGCAGGGCCTTTAACAGGAACACCCCCTCGCCACAGGCGGGGTCTATCACCTTCCACAAGGGGTCGAAGTCCACCAAATCGTACATGAAGTCCACGATGGCTGGCGGGGTGAAATACTGGGCCAATTGCTTCTTGCTGTTCCTCTGCTTTTTACCCATGGGTTTTACGTCGCTCCTTGTAAACCTGAGCAATAGTCGCCAACTCTTCCCCCAGTTTGGCTTCCTCGCTGACCTCGGCTAACAAGGCACAATGCTTTGGAGGCGGTGGTTGCTTGTACAACAGCAGGATGCACATCTTCGCCGGAGTGAAGGGAAAGGTTCCCCGGGGCAGGCCAACGACCATTTCTACGGTCGTTTCGCGGTGCAAATACTCTCTCAGGGGCCGCGTTCGGACGTTGGCAAACAGGCCCTCTGGCAGGATCAACGCCACCCTTCCCCCCGCTCGGGTCAATCGCAACGCCTGCTCCAGGAAGGCTACTTCACATAAGGTTAGGCGTCCTTGGGATGCGAACTCATAACTGCCTACTGACCCGCGAAACTCCTCAGGCAGGTGGCCAGCCGGGGGATTGCCGATGACCAAATCAAAACTTTCCACCTCCAGCAAGCCCGTCAGGTCTTCCTCCCATTCGAACCGGGGTTCAGTCGTTAGGCTGTCTTGGCGATAAACCCGCACTGAGCCCTACCAGCCAGAAAGCAGCAGGGTCAGGAAGGCAGTCGCCACCTTCACACATAACTCATCCTGGTCGCACCCGATGAGTAAAGCAGCAACGTCCTCCGGCGGAAGGCCCTGTCTCAACCAGTCCCAAGCGATGCGGCCCAGGAAACCCCCGGAGCCGCACACCGGGTCCAATACTAACTCTTCAGGTTTCGGCGCCGCCACGTCCACCATAAAGCGAATCACCTCCGGCGGAGTAAAATAGCGTCCGTACTCGCCTCCGCGAAAGAAAGGACGCACTACCTGCCGAAAAGCATAGCCGAGGGCCCAGCCCTGATAACGGCTCAGGTCTCCGTGGGGCTCTAACAGGCGAGCGAGGGCCCGTTGAATTCGCTTTGCTACCCGATAGTCGGCGTACACTTTAGCCATCCCCTGCCCATCGCCACTAACTTCGGCTGACAGCAGGTCAGCCAGAGTCAGCAATCCCTGTTCCCCCCTCAGACCGCGTCCACTCTGGATTTCCCGTAGCATTTGCTCGAACAGCGTCACAAAGCGGTCGAGCACCGCCACATCTCGGGCAAAAGTCTCCGCGGGAGCCTCTACGGCGTCTAAGAGTTCCTCCTTCGTCAGCAGACGCTCGACGGGGACGTAACGCACGCCCGGCCCGCCCGCAGGAGGGACTTCCGCATGGAACAGCCCTTCTTTTCGCCCGGCGACGACCATCAGGTAAGGTACTGGTCGCTCCGGGTCGAGCATAACCCCATAGGCACGGGCTTGTAGAAAACCACGCTCGAACTGCTCTGCTCGCCCTTCGGCCTCAACCACAATGGCCGGCGCGCCCTCCAGACGGACGAGGAAGTCAGCATTCCCTACCCGACCCGGGTAAAATACCACCCGTGCTTCTTCCTCCCAATCCTCCTCCGCGAAGCCCAGTTCTTGCAGTCGTGCCCGCACCCGGCGCTTAACCCGCGCTTCTGGTGCACCTTCTCCCGGTCGTCGCCTCATGCTGCAACCTCCTCTGTTTCGAGAATGCGGGTCACCGGTTCGATCTCTGTGCGCGTTCCCTCGATAACCTCTTCCACTTGCCGTACTAAATCAGCGAGCATCGCCTCCGCCGCCTTTAAGTTCCGCTTGTACTCCCGCCGAGGTCGTTCCGCTGCCTGCAGGTTGCCCTGTTCCTTACAACGGAGCATACGTGCTTTGGCCTCTGTTGCTATATCATGGCATCGGACTAAGGAATGATATTGGAAGGCTATTTGGTTTTGGAGCGGCATGGGTATAACATGAAGGTGAAAATTGCGGATGTCATCAAAATCCACATTAATCGTACCTACACCGCTGAGCCACCGGTTGATTTGCATCCGACCAAAGCGAGTCTTAATGTAAACCGCCACATATTCCGGTCGAATCTTATCTTTGGGTAGGCGAACGATATCTACAAAGCAATCTACTACTGCTTTGCGGCTCGCATCCTCCAACAACCATACCGCCACTCGCGCTTTGCCTAAACTGCCAACACCTGAGCGGGGAAATAGCAAATCGAGGTATTCAATTCGGGCACGAGGCACGTCCCACCGACTACCTTCCTCCACAACAATAGCCTCTGTGAGGTCTAAAACCACATCTGTAAGTTGTTTTTGACCCACTCTCAGCACACCTTTACGCCAATCCCGTAGATTGAGCGGCTTTTGGTGGGGTACAATGGCACCATAAGTGATAAATGGTTGGTAATCACCCAGAGTCCTCAGGGGATACTTCTTATAACGCTCGTACTCCAACCACTTAGGATTCCAAAACCCTGGGTCCATTCTTTCTACAAGGTCTCCAAACCACACCAACACAATCATCGGCCCATACTCTCTTATCACTTTAACTTTAGGTGTCGTCCTCTTGCGCTTGGCCATGATTGGCTCCTCCTTGCCGGATGGGGCTACTTCGTATGCTTGAGGAGAAATTGGCGGAGGCTGGCGATGGTGGCCCGTTCCCCTTCCCTGCGGGCCGCGCGCTCTGCCAGGGCCAACCGTCCCTCCAAAATGCGAACCCGAGGTTCAGGAAAGGTCTGGCCCGTTAGAAAGGCTTCCGCGCATTCTATCCACACCGGGGCCAGAGTGTCGTTCAGGGTCCCCGGCCAGAAAATTCGGGCAAACTCGGCGTGGGGCTCGCGGCTGGGAACCAGCGTGTGCTCCAGGGAATTGTTCTTCCGGGTGATTTCGGGGCCGGAAAATTCCACCGAGACAACGATAGACACGGGCCTTTCGGGCACCGAGTACACCGCCCAGGCGGTTGCCGTTTGGGGCTGGAGGTCCAGCGGCGCAGGCAGGGAGGGAATTTCGCACCGCCCGATTTGCTCCTTTTCGGGCTCGCCGGTCAGGAAGTGAACTGCGATGTTCCGGGCCTCGGCGCTGCCAATGTTGTGCACCGTGACCCTGATGAGAACCTTCTCCCCCGCGGCAGGATGTGGGGGAAGGAAAGCGATGTCGCGCCTGCTCAGGGCCACATCCGGCAAGTGGCGGGGACGGGGTGGAGCCGCCTGCACTTGGGCGATTTCGATGACCTGCAACTGCCGCGCGGGAAGCGTGCACCAGGCCACCGCTCCCCGCTCGTCCACGCGGACCTGGCTGCGTTCCTCTACGGCATCCAGCGCGTCGTCCTGATTGGCATCCGGTCCGCGCCGGAGTTCGTAAGTACCCAACTCCACCTGCCACAGGCGCAGTCCCACCCGTCGGGCCTGGGGCTCGAAGTTGTGGGCCAGCACCTTAACGTGCCTCCGGTCGGCCTCCAGCACCAGTGCGGCGAAGTTCTTGGTGGTGTTGACCCAGGTAACTGCCCAGGTCGGGTAGTAGGTCGGGTTGCCCGCACCACCGGTGTACATGGCGAAGAGGTGGGCCGTGCCGCCGACTGCCACTCGGTCGGTGTAGCGCACCTCGCTGGTCAGCAACTCGAAATTGTAGCGCGTGGAGCGGATGGAGGCCTCGCAACCCTCAACCAGGTGCCGCTTGTCTCCGGTCAGATACCATTTGAGATAGGGCGAGCCGTATTCCCGCAGGTAATCGTCATACTGGGTCTGGCCCGACAGGAGCCGCCATTTGGCATAGGCGTCCCGGAACCCTCCTCCCTGAAACGCCCGGGCGGCCCAGCCTAAGGAGCCTTCTCCTTCCTCCATTTTCTCTCCCTTCCAACGGCGGCGGGCAAGGTCAATAGCACACTCAATCGGCAACAGGTATTTATTATCTCCCGTCAGGGCGTAAGTACCCAGCAGTTGCTCAAAGAGGAGTTGCACCCCACCGGGGAAGTTGAAGTAACCCCAGTAGAGGTCAGGATGGTGCCAATTGGGACCGTAGCCGCCCAATTGTTCCGTCTCAAAAGCGATGGCGGCCGGCACCACTCCCAGCGGCTTGCCCCGGTCGTGGCGCAGGGTGTCCTCCACCCAGGCGTCGCCCCACTCCCTAAAGAGTTGCAGCACTCGCGGATGGGCATTGTACCAGGCCACCCACAGCCCCGGCTTCGTGGCCCGGGCGTGGTAGGGCAGGTCCACCGTCTCCGGGGGGGTGGTGTCAATTTGGTAGGCTCCAATGCTGGAGGACTTGAAATGCCGATGTCCGTAGGCGTTGATGCCCGTCCAGAGGGTGTCCATCAGACGAATGGTCTGCATACACCTTTCCAGGTAAACGGGGTTGCCGTACTCAATGCCCACCATGGCCGGCTGGGTATCGGAGGTGGGCTCGGCGCTGTGCTGCACATCGGCCACGCTGCGATTAAAGCCGTTGGCGATAATGCCGCTCTCCTCCCAAATGCCGTCGGCCAGTCGCTTCATGCCCCGAATGGCCACCGGGTCATTGGCCGCTACTACCGCAGGGGTCCACCAGCGCATCATTTCCACGTCGTCCCCCCACCCCCCACCGAACTCGCCATTGGCAATCTGTCGCTCCTCCACCCAGTAGCGAATGACGTCAATTACCCGGCACATCGCCTCCCGCTGCTTAATCGCCCATTCCGGCGCCCCCTCCGTGCCCTCGGTGTACTCTGTACCCCAGTCCACGCTCTCGCCCAGGTACATGCGCACCAACCGATGCTGCGGATAGGCCGGCTGCACCTTCTTAAAGAACTGCTCAGCCAATTGACGTTCGGACGCCGCCCCGCCCTCGCGCCAGAGCCAGTAGTGGAGCCGGCCGAGGTCGAAGCAGGCCCGGTAGTAGAAGGGGTCACCCTCCGGGATTTGCCGGTAGAGGTTTCCCGCCATGCGCTGCCGCTGGCCGGCGCCCACGCCCAATTTGCCCGTGGTATGGGAATAGAAGGGGGTGCGGAAGTAAAGGCGGGCGGTGAGCAGGTCTTCCACTACCTCCCGCCGCCTGCGGGCTACCGCATCCTTGGGGTTCTGTCGCAGGGCTTGATAAAGCCACTGCCGAATGCGGTGCAGGAGGGCCATCTCGTCTCCCGCGTAGTCCAACCGCCCGGCTACCCAACAGGCCAACTCCGCCCGCAGGGTGAGGTCGGCCACTTGCTCCCAGGCGCGAAGGGCCGCCTCGTAGTCTCCGCGGCGGTAGGCAACCAACCCTTCCGCCACCGCCGGGTCGTCCGAGGCCACTGTCAGTTCCCCCTCGCGGAGGGCCACCGGCGAGGGAACCTCAGGGATGACCTGAATGGCCTGCACGCTGTTTCCCGGTTTGCCGCCGTGAAACCGCAGGGAGAGCCGACCGGCGGTGACTTCCACCTGGCCGGCCACTAAGAGGCTGGTAGGGTAGCCCAACCAGGAAGTGTAGCGGGTGGTCAGGCCGGTGGCGAAAGCCTGTCCGTTGGCCTCGATGGCCATCTCCTGTCGGGTCTGTCGAGGGTCGCCCACCCAGACGCGCAAGTAGTAGCGCCCGTTGGGCAGGGTCAGATGGAAAGTCATCTCCGCCGACGAAAAAACGCCGTCGCGGAGCAAGGGAGTAAGCGGCCTGGCCCCCGGCCGGTCGAAGTCGCTTTCTGCCGCCCGTTCCCAGCCGAAACCAGTGGTCGGCGAGAACACCGTTTGGGCGGTGACGCGACAACATTCGGAAGCCACCGGCGAGTCCGCGGTGCCCATATCAAAGTAGCGGTAAACAGGGGCCTCCTCAGCCGCGCTGCCAGCCCCGATTCCCGACCCTAATGCCAACAGCCAAAGGCTAAAATGGTTCATTTTGCTCACCCCAAGATTCCGGCTTCGCCCCTCACCGTCCGCCGGAGTTTTTTGTGGACGGCAACCACTTCGTCCCATTCTTCCTGTTCCCTCCCCGGCAACCAGTGATAATAGGGAGGAGGAGCAGGGGCCTTCTGTTCGACGAACTCCTTCACTTCCTTCCGTCCCCCCCGCAGCCAACTTTTCAGCAGGGGAAGCAAGTCGTAGAGGGAACGAGAGGCCACTCCCACCGTACCGTAGGGCAAAGCATATTCATTGCCATTGAACACCAGGGCCAGCCCGCCCGCTGCCTCGGCCACCTGCAACATCCGAAAGTCGGTGATGGAATCCCCTACTACCACCATTTCGCGCAGGAAAGTTTGATGGCGTCGGGAAATCTCCTCTACGGCTCGCACTTTCTTCCGCCCGCCCATGATTAAGGTGCGGTCGGAGAGGAGAGAAGCCAAACTGGTCTGGGCTAATTCCTCCCAGAAGAACCGGTCCAAGTAGTCCTTAATCTCCCGGTCCTTAGCCCCGCTTTCCAAATCCTCCGCGTAAAGGTGTTCCCGGAGGTAATCCCAGGCCTCCCGAATTAACTGCCGCTCCCTTTCCGTCAACGGCTGGCCGGCGGGGAAGCGGGAGGAATAAACGTTCTCTGGGGGAATGCCCAACTGCTGGGCAATGTTGAGGGCATGGGGTCGGTAGGAGGTGGAGACAATGTAGAGTTGCCATTCGCCGCGCAGTTGGTCCACCAGTTCCTTCGCCCCGGCGACCAGGCCCGCCTCCTGGGAGACGCGGTGCAACTCTTCCTCTCCCACCTGGAAGTAAAGGAGGAAGGGGATTATCAGAGCCAAGGTATCGCCGGGCTCATAGTCCTCCCGTCGCTCCAGAGTCAACAAATCATCGTAACGGCTTATCACCTGAAAGGCTTTTTTGCCCTCCGGGATTTCCCGGGCCATTACCTCAAAGGCATGGTCGAAGGGGGAAAGCGGGCCTTCCAAATCGAAGGCTACCACTTTAGCGGTGCTCATTGCACTCGTTCCTTTCCGTCCATTGGGAGTCAGGCACTTCAGTGCCGTCTAACGGGGCTAAAGCCCCTGAGCCCAACAAGATGTAGTTATCCTGCATCGTGCTCCTGAATAGGGTTACAATAAGCAATGGGCCAGCCGCTGTCCAAAATGGAGTTACGGTAGCACCCATCGGCCTTTCTCATCTGATTATACCATAAAGAGTACGTGGGGGCAAATTTTTCCTGCCACCCTCTTGACAAACTGGAAAGGTTTTGATATAACAGGGTCAGTAAGGGATTGGATTGCCTCACCGGCAAGGGAGGCAAGATGGGGAAACCTGCATGGTACTGTGGGTGGGGGGTAAAGCCTGCCTGCTCGGCCCTTAGCCGGGAAGGGAGGAGGGCCCGTGCGCAGGCGGAGAA
>DTZQ01000296.1 GCA_012961305.1 Armatimonadota bacterium
ACCAAACCAACCTGGGGAACGGTAGCCCCAGATTTCCATCTTGGGTAGGTCCATTGGGAGGACAAAGTGGACTGACGGCTGTAATGAGGAGGTGAAACTCAAGGAGATGAAACTGAACCTGAAAATAAAGTTCACCCTCGGGGGTGCCTTGTTCGTATTTCTGGCTTCCCTGGTCGGGGTTTGGTTGCATCACGTCCTCATGACGCGCGGGGTTGAAGAACCGTGGGATTTCCTGCCCTCCATAGGGCTGGTTCTGGTGGTTCTGCTCCTTCCCTTTCGGCTGGTCCTCGATCGCTGGGTCTTTCGGCCGCTGGCGCGTTTGGCTCAGTCGAACCTTCAGGTGGCGCAAGGCGATTTGAGAGCGGCTGTAATCCCGGCCGAAACGATACCAGGGGATGAAATAGGTGCGGTGATGCGCAGCCGCAACTGGATGCTGGCCGTGCTGCTGCGCCATCAACGGCAGTTGGAGGAGGAAAAAGAACGTGCTCAGGTGCTCAACCAGGTACTTTTGTCCTTTGCGGCCGGTGAAATTGAGGAGGGTCTCAATCTGATTCTGGAACACGTCTGCGAGCATCTGGGCTTGGAAGGTGGCTGGATTCTGCTTCGGAAGGGCGAAGAGCAGCCTCTAATTACGGCTTCTTACAATTTGCCTGAGTCCGTTTGTGGCAAGGAGGCGGCCCTTTTCGGGCGACCCTGTCGCCAGTGCCTTGAAGTGTTAGAGCCCGGTTCACCCAAGCCGGGATTCAGCGTCAAGGTCTGCGAGGTTTTTCTGGACCTGGGTGAAGAGAGGCATGTCCTGGTGGCGCCTTTGTTGGTGGAGGGTCGGGCGGTGGGGGTGATGCATTTCCTGGTGCCGGAGGGCTTCCAACTTCCTGCCGCCTCGGACCTTTTCCTGGAGAACATTGCCAGCGTCATCGGCCTTGCCGTTTCCCGGGCCCAACTGCTGGATGACTTGCGGGAACTGAGCGCCTCGCTGGAGAAGCAGGTACGGGAACGGACCTTTGAACTTCGGGTGCTCTACGAACTCACCCAGCGGATAGGCTACACCTTGAATTACGACGAACTCTTTCGCCTCCTCCTCTCCCACCTGCATCGGGCGATTTCCTACGAGGTAGCCGCGACTTTACTGGTAACTGACCACCTGGGCGAGGTGTCCATCCAGAGCACCCGTCCGCTGGCGCCGGCGGTGGAGCAGGAGGTGCGGCAACGACTTCTAACCACGTTTGAGCGGTTGAGCGGCCAGTCCGTGAACCGGCAGGGGCTCACAGTCCAGACCCTGGAGGCCGTCGACTACGACCCCTCTCGTCCCCCGCTGGAGCGTTTGGAGGCCTTCGTGCAGGTGCCTCTCTTCGTCGAGGGCAAGCCGAAAGGGGTTCTGTTCGTCGGCTCTGAGCAAGAGGGCCAATTTACTGAGGCCTCGGCGCGGCTACTCTACACCATCGTCCAGACGGGGGCGGAGTCCATTCAGCGGCTGCAGGCATTGCTGGTCGCTGAGCAGCAACGGTTGGAAAGCATGGTAGAGCACCTGCCCGAAGGCTTGCTCCTGCTGGACGCCCAGGGGCGCATTGTGTTGGCCAACCCGAGGGCTCGGAACTACCTGGCGGTGCTGACCGGGGCCGGAGTGGGGGAGGTGCTGACCGCCCTGGGCGGACGTCCCTTGGAGGCGGTGTTCGCTCCCCGCCCCAACGGGCTTCCCTCCGAAATTGTGGTGGAGGGCCCCCCGCGCCGGATATTCGAGGTGGCGGCCCAACCTATGAATGCCGGGCCCGAGGCCGGAGGTTGGGTGCTGGTCCTTCGGGAGGCGACCCAGGAGCGAGAGGCCCAACAGCGCCTCCAGGCGCAGGAACGGCTGGCCGCAGTGGGACAATTGGCCGCCGGCATCGCCCACGACTTCAACAACCTGTTGACGGCCATCAATGGCTTCGCGGAGCTGGCGCAGTTTCAACTGGCCCCCGATGATCCGGGCCAGGAACTGGTGAGCAAGATTCGCGACCCGGGCCGGCGCGCCGCCGACCTGGTACGCCAACTGATGGCGTTCTCCCGTAAAGAGGCCATCGAGCCCCGGGTGCTGAACCTGAATGATGTGGTGAGCGGGATGGACGCGATGTTGCGCCGCACCATCGGTGAGGATACCCA
>DTZQ01000297.1 GCA_012961305.1 Armatimonadota bacterium
CAGGAAGCAGGTTCTAAAGGGGCCCGGTCCCCTTGGGGTAAATCCTGCGGAACGGCCTATTATAGCCGTCAGCCTGTTGGCCACCGATGGCCGAGGCTGATGGTTAACCCTGGGCAGTAAGCCGGGGGGCAGGGGTGGACTCCCTCGTCCGCCCCTGTCCTTTTATTTCCCTACTCTACCTTCCTGTCCAGAACGGTAAGGAATTAGGGCGATTCGGAGGCTGGGGCCGGAGCCTCCGGGGGGAATTGTCTCCCTCCCGGACATGGGGAAGCAAGGGGATAACCAGTTCTTCGGCGGGCAGTCCGACATTGACCAGGTAGTCCCGGAAGACGGCGTGCAGCAATAAATGCTTTGCCCCGTAAACTTCTACGCTTGCTGGCAGCAAGATTCCAGCCTCCCGGCGAAATTCGCGCACAATAAGGCGTTCCGAAATGGGCACGGTTACCGCAACGGTTTCCAAGTGGGGGGGCGTTTCCTCCCTAACGCCCTTATGTATTCGCCAACCCCGCTGCATAACTTGCTGGGAAAGTTCTATCTGCCCCGGCTTAACGGAGGTCCATAAGGTCAGGTCAGAGACCTGGCCGTCTGGCGACCCTTCCCCAAATTCAAAGTGGGTAACAGCCACCACTCGCCCCTGCTCATCCAGAGCCTTCCCCTCCAATGGCCGGAGCGTCTCTGCATCCGCCAGCAAGCAGAGTAGAGCGACCGAGTGCACTCCTGTTAGACTCCAGGGATGGGGAGGGCGCAGGGTGAAAATGGTTGCGGTTCGTCCCTGGTAGTAGGGTGCTTGTTCCACTCGGTCCACTTTCAGGCCGTTTAACATCCGGGCCACATTCCAGACAAACCCGCCGAGAAATGGACTGCCGATACGGGGCACCGTGGGCCCTGGAGGTTCCGTCCGGCCCAGGCGAACGAAGTCCGTGCCAATCATGGGGTGAAAATGAACGTACTCCCTCCGGTGCAGAGCCACCCCTAAAGCCAGCCCCAGGGCGTGGGAAAACAGGTCGCTCGAATCGGGGACGCAAAAACGGTTCAGGACGACCACTTGCCACTGGCGGGGGGATTTGAACCGGACTCGGAGCAGCAGCGTACTGGGGGCTCGGGTGGTTAAGGGCCTGTAATTCAACCGCATCTCAACTACACGCAGAAATCTCTTGCGACCCTCGGGCTAATAGTTCCAAAACCCTTAACCGATACCTGGTCCGCCCGCGAACCGCCAGAAATTTTTGCAGGCGCTCCAAGATGGGTCGTGCACCGCGTTCTTGCTCCTCCCAACGGCGCAATCCTACAATGCTGTTTAACCAGCGGTGGAACCGGGAGTGTGCTTCTTGGGGTTCCAAGCGCTGCTCGGCCACCTGCCAAAGAACCCCTTGGCGTAACAAGTTAAGATAGGTTGGTCCTATCGTTGCGGCCCGTTGCTGAAAGGCCTGAGCGAGTTCCTGATACTGCGGCTGCTGCTGTTTCCAGGTTGCCGGGTTAGGCTGCCAAGATTGGGCCAGTTGGTCGTAAGCGAGGAGGAGTGGTCTGTCGCTTATTTGTGTTCGTGCGCCCTCTAAGTCCACCGGTTCACCTAACAATTTCCCCAGTTCAGCCAAGGTTAGCGGAGGCTGTACCTGGTCGAGGAAGAGGGCATGAAGAAGGGTGCTTAGGCTCTCATCCTTGTGCAATCGCAGGCGCAAGTACCGCGGCCCGGCAACTAAGAACCGATTATAGCGTGCTTGCGCTCGGCGGCGAGGCGTCCGGGCCAATATGCGGCCGGCCAGGTCCTCCACAGACACGCGATGCTCCCGCATGTAAAGGGCTAAACGAAAGAGACCGGGGGGAAGGTAGAGTTCGACTATAAGTTGGCTGTTGACCCCCTCCCGAATTTCCCCCCGGTCGTCCCAAAAAGAGTCCGTTCGCCGCCCCGTCAAAGGATTGTACAAGGCTTCTGGTTGGGGAGAATTGAGGGCCGCGGTGGGAAAGCGGCCCGCTTCGGCTGGGTCATCCGTGTAGAACCGAAACCACAGTGGCCAGTGCGAACCTCCAGCAGTCACCAAGCCGTTCATGGAGCACAGGATAAAAGCCGCTTCCCCATAGCGACCAGGCCAGTCGCCTTTGGTTGCCAGGTCATCGCCCAGCACCAGCACCTCTGGACCACTACCAAACACGGGGGAGGACTCCGCTTGCAAGGGGGGATAGGCCCCTGCAATGGAAGTAGTTACCAAAGAGGCTTTAACTTCGGCTATATCCGCTAACCCCCAGGGCAGAGGTTCCCCGCGGGCTTGCAGGGCCTGTTTGGCCCAATGAAGGTAGTGTTTCACGGCATCATTGCGCAAGTCCACGTTACGATAAGCCTGGCGGAGAGATTGATAGGGGTCCGCAAGTATCTCCAAGGCTCGCCGTGGTTCATTGAGGTGATAATAGCCCATGCCTAAAAAGTAGCGCATTTCTCTATCGAGAGCGTTCGGGTGGTCAGCCAGGTACTCCTCAATGCCGCGGATTATCCATCGTCTCGTCTTCTCCTGCGGAAATGCGTCCTGAAAGCGTCGCTTCAATCGGTCTGGGGAGACTACACAAAGGGTTGCATACGTTCGGCCAATCGCCACCGGCACTGGAACCTCTGTTCGCAGAGGAGTTGGCAACTTTTCAGGCCGCTCGGGAACCAGGAACAGTCCCACATCATCAAACAATAACCTACCGACCACGTTCCGGCCCAATAGCAGGAGTTGCCCGCGCAGGGTGCCCGGGGGCGGAGTCAACTCGGCTTCCGCGCGTATCCAGCCCTCCTTGCGCAAGGGAATAAAATCCCCGAAAGTTTCGGTGGCCTGCCCCTGCGGGTTGAACCAGCGAATGCCTAAACGAACTTCCCCTTCCCGGACCTTTTGGGTGTTTACCCAGGCTGAAAATCGGTGCCGATACTGTACGGAACTGTGTAAGTAAAACTCCGGACTAACCCACGCTCCCCTGCCCACTACATCTCTTAGGGCTACGCAGTACATCCCCTTATGTGCCTTCTCTTTCCCCCTTACCATCACCACCTCACCCCTTTCCCCTGGCTCTGTTTTCCAGCCTTCGGGCCCATCAGGAGCAACTATTTCAAATGAGGCATTGGGCACTAAAAGTTCGCCCTCTCGCTGCCCACTGAGGGTCAGGCAAACATCATCGCACCAAGCCATGGCCCCGTTCCCATCACTGCGAAAATAGGCCCGCCCATAAGCCGCCCCCGCCGGCGGAAAATCGCTCACCGAGATTTGAAGCCAATCGTTCAGTCCCCGCAGGAAAAATCCATTGTCCGTGTTCCCCAACCATTGATGCTGCC
>DTZQ01000298.1 GCA_012961305.1 Armatimonadota bacterium
GCAGGGGTGGGAGCGATGATTTACGCAGTGCGGGTGAGTTAGGCCATGCGGACGGAAGATTTGGAACTGGCTCTGAGCAAGTTGCAAGCCAGCGCCACGCCGGAGGGTCGGGCCGGGGAGCGGGAGGAACTGCGACGAGTCCTGGCCCAGGTGCTGCCGGAGGAGGCTACTGCCCTCCGCCCGCTGCTGCTGGCCTTAGGTTCGCAACAACCCCAGGACTGGCTGCAAGTCGCTCGCCACCGTTTGGAGGAAGCCTACCTGCACCACGACCCCACCGCCCTGCAGGAAGGTCTGGCTTGTTTAGACCAAGCCCGCAGACTGGCCCAGCGTCGGGCCCCGACCTTAGGGCCCCCGTTGGAGGAGGAGGAACGCTGGCAAATCGCCCGCAACTTGACCTGGGTCGAACAGTCCGAGGCAGTCTCATCAGAATTGGTGGCCGAACTGCAACGCCGGCTGGCATGGTTGGCTTCCCCCCCCTTGGAATCGCCATCGGGCAGAGAATTCCGTGCCCCGCGGTTCCCGGAAAACCTGCTGGCCCGGGCGATGCGGGAACATTTGAAGCAGGTAGCCGGGCCCATTCGGGAGTTTCTGGCTGCCCAAGCGGGCGAAGTGCAGGGCCAGGACTGGCCCGAGCAGGACTGGGACAATTACCGCTACGAACTCCATGTGGAGCGGGAGTGGCGGGTGGTGGTGCCCCTGGAATGTCTGCGTTACGCGGTGGAGGGCACAGTGCCCCTGATGGCCGCTCGCCGCATCCTGGGCCTGCCGGAGGAAATCCCTGAGCCGGAGGAGCATGTCCTCTGGTCCTCCGCCAAACCGCCGCCCGGCCCCTGCTACAACTACCACTGGAAGTTCAACAAACGCTTTCTGACCCTGTGTGCGGAGATTGGTGGGCATTTCTGGGAACAGGGAGGACGGGAAATCGTGCAGGAGGTGCTGTACCGGGTGCCGTATCTCCTCTTTGGCGACCGGACAGCCGTGCTATTGCGCTGCGCGGTGTTGGGCCTGGTGGATTTGGAGGTGCCCAAGTTGGCCCAGGACCTGCTGCAGGCGGCGGCGTTGGATGAGTTGGGCGCCCGTGGGGCTCTGGTGCTTTCCTTCGTGGACAACGTGGAGGATTTGCCCGCCCGCCGGGGAAAGGAACTGCTACGGGCAGCCACGGAAGTGGCTCGGCACACTACGGCCTTGACCGCCAGCAACCCCCTGGCGGTGTGTACGGAAATTCTGGCCGAAGCCGATGGGGCCGCCAGCGTGCCCTATTTGGTGGAGGTACTGGAGCGGGCGGCCTACATTCGACGGTTCGGTTGGCCCGGTTGGGAACGAGCCCTGGCCACGGCTGCCCGCAGTTTGGAGCGCATTGTCGTACAGCACGGGCCGGAAGTGCTGGAGGAAACCCTGCGGCGGCTGAGTTGCGTGGAGAACCGCTGGCCGGAAGTGCGTCCCTGTCTGTTGGTAGCCGGGGCACGGGGTTTGCGCGCCCGGGGGGACGCCGCCGCCGAACCGACCGCCAAGGCGGCTTTGCAAGCAGTACAGGCCCTTCCCAACCTCAGTTGGGCAGCAGAAAGGTATCGGCTGGAAGCCCTGGCCGTTCTGGCTCAAGCAGGCCGACGCGAGGGCCCGGAAGGGCTGCAGCAAACGCTACACCGGGCCCTGACCACGGGCCATAGCGACCGCCTCTTGACCGAATGTGCCTTCATTTTGGCCGAACTGAGTGTACGGGACGAACCTTCCTGGTTGGACGAGGCGTTGACTGCCGCCCAGGCCATTGGAGGGGCTACGGCCCGGTGGATGGCTTTAGAGGCTTGTGTAGAGGCTGCCCTGCGGCAAGGGAACTTACATCCGGCAGAGTTGATAGCCGCCCTGCGGCAGGCAGGCCAGCGGGTATGGTGGCGAAAATACCCCCTGCGCCCGCTGATGGCCTGGATAGAGCGGTTGACCCTCAGCGATGACTTGCCCGACCCTATGCTGGTGGCCGAGGTCCTGCGCCTGACGCGAGAGGTGTACCGGGGTGACCTGTACGGCTCGGCCTGCGCGCGAGCCCTCATGCGCCTGCCCCGGCAGGCCACGGAGGTACGCACCATTGCTGCCTTCTGCGATTTGGCCCTGGAGTTTCGGGGTTCCTGGTGGAGTTTGGCCTTTCTTACCTTGGCCGGGGACAGCCTGGGCTACGTTACCCAGTGCCTGCTGCGCACAGCGCTGAAACAGCAGCGGGCAGAAGTCGAGTCCGAAGGAGCGGTCCCCCTTGAGGAAGAGGGGATGGTTCCGGTGCGAATCAGGTAATACAGGTTCGACGAGGTTACGGGCCCCGTATTCAAATTTGGGCGACGGCTACCAAGTCGGTCGGAAACCGACTGAGTCCCACGACGGGGAGTGAGTAAAAGTAGTCCGGAGTTTCAACTCTGGGCGAAGGCTTCAAGCGGTGATGTTTGAAGTACCGGTCTACTGAAGGGGAGGGAAACGGTGAGAGCCGGACAACGAGGATGGGGTTTCCTGCTGCTTCTCAGCCTGCTGCTGAGCGAATGGAATGCGGCAGCGGCGGGCGTACGCAAGCGCATCGGCATTGACGTGATTTTAGTCCTGGACGGGTCGAAAAGCATGCGCACCAACGACCCCCAGGACCTGCGCAAGGTGGGGGCGCGGGAGTTCATTGACCTGGCCCGCGAGGGGGACCGTATCGGGATTGCCGAGTTCGGAGGACAGTATCGGGAATTGGCCCCTTTGACCGTGATTACGGCCATCAGCCGGGAGGAGTTGAAGCGGGCGGTGGACCAGGTCACCTCCGACCGGGATGAGACGGACATCGGCCTGGCACTGGCCGAAGCCTACCGCCAGTTGGAGGCCCAACGCGACCCCAACCACAATCAGTACCTCCTCTTGCTCACCGACGGCTGGATTGACCTGAACGCGGGGGTAGCGGCAGAAAAGGCCAGCGAGCGGCGCCTGCGGGAGGAGACCCTGCCGGCTTTCAAGCAACAGGGATGGGTGGTGTACACCATTGGCTTGTCCAAGGAGGTGGATGTGCAACTGATGGAGGACATCGTGGAGGCCACCAAGAAGCGGGTGGGGAAGAAGGTCAAGGGCCTGCATGAGACCACCCCGACCGCCCGCGAAGTGCCGCCCGTGTACGCCAAAATCATGGCCCAAATGGCCGACTGGGTGACCATTGACGACGAGCGCACCCCCAACGTATTCAAACTCGACCCAGCGGTGGATGAAAAGGCCATCCTCACCGTGGACAAGGCCCGCGGAACCCAACCCACCCTGACCCTGCCCGACGGCACCACCATCGGTCCGAAACAGGCCGGACAGGTGCCCGGCCTCCGCTGGCACACCACGCCCGACTACGACATTTTGACCCTGAACCACCCCCCAGCGGGCCGGTATCGCTTCAATTTGCCAGGCGAAGGACGTACCAGCGGTTTTGCCGAAAGCAAGGTGTGGCTGCGGCTGTACGACCTGAAACGGACGGTAGAGCCACAGGAAGCGGTGCCCCTGCAGGCCGCTTTGCTGGAGGGAGAGCGGACCTTGACGGGGAGCGACCCTCGCCTGCGCGGGATGCAGATGCGGGCCCAAGTCACCCTGCCCGACGGTACGGGGCAAGGCCTGACTTTGGTGGACAACGGCCAGTACGGAGACGAAGAGGCCGGGGACGGGGTGTTTACCGGCTATTTCACCGGCACCACTGGGCCGGGCACCTACACAGTGGTGGCCCGCGCGCACGGGAAAAGTTTCAACCGAACCAGTGACCCGCAAACCTTTCGCGTGGGCGGGAAGCCATCAGTGTGGGTGAAAACGGACAAGGACACCTACCGACGGGGCGAATCCATCAAACTGACGGCTGGGCTGACCGAAGAGGCTGATTGGTCCTCTCCGCGCTTTCGGGTGACGGTCTTCACCCCGCGGGCGGAGCGGAAACGTTTGGACCTGTTCGACGATGGAACGCACGGTGACGTTCCGGCCCAGGATGGGACCTATACTAACTTCTTCGAGGACACCGAGGAGGGTGGGGCCTACACTTTCATCGTCCGGGCCTCTGGGCGCACGCCCCAGGGCCAATGGGTCGAAGTCACGCGGGCACACGTGGTAAAGGTCGGCCTGCCAGGGATTGTCATCAAGCCGCGCCAGGTGACTTTCAAGGACCTTACGGCCAAGACGGAAGTGCGTCAGACCTTCAAAGCCCAATCGGCCCTGGATTACGAGGAGGCGCTATTGGTGGAACTGACCGACCTGGAGGGAATGCCGCCCGAGGCCCTGAAGATGGAAATCCAGCAGGAGGGGAAAGTGGTAAAGGAAATCTCCCTGCCCGAGGCCAGCGACGTGCGCTTCACCGTAGTTCTGCGGACCGAGCGCCGGACGACGGAGACGGGCAAGCCGACCACCGTGGCGGCCAACCTGCGCTTTCAGGCGAAGAATACTTTTGTGTTCATTGAGCCAGAGGCCTTGCCCTTTACGGTGACCCTAGTGCCTTTGCCGCCCTGGTGGAAGTTCTGGCTGAAACTGCTGGGAGTGCTGCTGGCCCTGGCCCTACTGGGCTGGCTCATTTACCTTTTCACCCGGCCCTCCCTGCAAGGGCGGCTGCACATCACCGCTCCCGACGGTCAGGAGCGCGAGGTGCGGCTGCGCAATCGGGGCTTTTGGGGCCTGCGCCGCTCGCTCACCCTGGGCAGCAGTAAACGATGTGACCTCACCCTCAGCGACGACCCAGAGGTGCGGCCCGTGCAAGCCCGGCTGTTCCGCACGCGCATTGCCAACCGCACCCGGCTGTGCGTGGCCGATTTGGTCACCCAACGGCGGCATTTCTTGAAGGACGGAGATGAAATCACTTTCGGCGGCCACCTGCTGCGGTACGAAAACTTTCGGGATAAGTGAACCTAAGAGGAATTGCTTCGGTAGGACTTACGCCGTTGGGATGAGTCATGAAGCCATCAGGGATGATAGGCCATGAGAAATTCCCCGGTCTTTCGGGGCAAGGGTTAGTGGGTAACCCCGATAGCCTGTCCTATGGTGGTAGCCGTTATACCGCCACGACAGGAAGTTGCGCAGTTCAACTGCGTAACTCCTAATGGGGTTTGATTGGACCATTGGTAAAAAACGGAGTAACACCCATGCCGGAGGAAATCCAATTCCGACCCAGTCTCATTATCGGTTTAGGGGGCACGGGGAAAGAGGTGGTGTTGGACCTGAAGGAGCGCTTTGTGCGCAACTTCGGAGAGGAGTTGAGCCTGGTGCGTTTCTTGGTCTTTGACACCACCCTGGCCACCGAGGACCGGGAGGTGGAGGAGGAAGGTCGCAGCGTTCAACTCTCGCCCATCGAGTTTGTGTATTTGGGCAACATTGACGCTAACGACATTGTGGAAAACCTCCGCTCCTTTCCCTCCATTCGGCGGTGGTTTCCCCAGAACCTGCGGCCGGGGGTAATTGACCGGGGCGCGGCCATGGTGCGGGCCATCGGTCGGTTGGCCCTCTTCTGGAAGGTACACGAGGTGTCCAACGCCCTGGACGCCGCCGTGCGGCACCTGATGCGCCTGGCCAACATCCCCCTGGGAGGTGGGGCCGCGGCGGCCGCCCAGGAGCAGGGGCTTAACATTTTCGTCGTCACCAGCGTCTGTGGCGGCACCGGAGGGGGAATGTTCCTGGATGTGGCCTACCTGGTCCGGGATACCCTGCGCCAAGTGGGACTGCTCGGGGTCAGCAAAGTGACTGGGGCCCTGGTTCTGCCCGGCGCTTTCCCCCGCGTTGCAGACCCGTACAATTTGCAGGCCAATGCCTACGCTGCCCTGAAGGAACTCGACTATTTCATGGAAAATGCCGCGTTCCGCTGTCAGTACAGCGAAACGCCGCCCCGCATCGTAGACCTCCGCCGCCGTCCCTTTGACATCTGCTACCTGCTGGACACCATCAACGAAAACCGGCGGAAGTTAGAAGACGTGCGCGGCGTGGCCCAACTGATTGCTGAAGCCCTGTTCCTGTTCATCACCTCCGACACGGGCAAGAAAATCGAGGACCTGGAAATCAACGTCCGCGACCGGGTGCTCCAGTTCTCTCCCCCACCCACGAACAAGGTCTGTGCCTACAGCAGTTTCGGCACCAGTGCCCTCGTGCTGCCCACCGACCGGGTCATCCGAGCCTGTGCTTACACTTTGGGGG
The DNA here is from genome assembly GCA_012961305.1 of Armatimonadota bacterium. Classification (GTDB taxonomy): domain Bacteria; phylum Armatimonadota; class UBA10988; order UBA10988; family DTZQ01; genus DTZQ01. The sequence goes on from DTZQ01000298.1 coordinate 6,148, forward strand.
CCGACCTCATTGAACAGGGCCTCCTGCGACCAGTCACCGACCTGGAGGAACTGAAAACTCAGGTCAGGCAGTTCATTGACACCCAGGGGCTGCGCGAGGACCCCTCGGACGACGTGGTGGAGGCCCTTTTGCAAGACGAGCGGGGGCGAACCATGCGGGTCAGCCTGGATGCGGTGGATTTGTTCGCCACGCCCGGCGCGGAAGTGCTGGCCGAGGCCAAGTCCTTCGTGGAAAATTACCGCCGCAGTACCCTCGGTGCTTACGAGCAACGGGTTCGCGACAACGCCCAGCGGTTGGAACAGGAGAAACTCGGGGCCCTGGAGCAGCAGGTGGAGACGCTGGTGAACGACCCGGAACGCGGCCTGCTCTATGCCCATCGTTTTTTGGAGGAGTTGAACCGGGAACTGGAACATTTCTGGAACCTGGTGCGCGAGGAGCAGGAACAGCAGGAGAAGCAGCGAGCCGCCGCCGAGCAGCAACTTCCCAGCATGTTGGACGCTTTGGACGCTGCGGTTAATTCCTTCGTCCTGTTCCGCCGGCGCAAAATCCAGGACGCGCTGGAGATGTACGTCAGCACGGTGGAGGACCTGTACCGGCGGCAGTTGGACGTTCTCACCCGCAGCCTGGCCGTGAGACTGTATGCCACCTGGACGCAGCACTTAGGGACCCTGCGGGCCGACCTCGACCGCCTGCGGGTGCGCCTGGAAGCCCTCAAGGACCGCTACCGCACCCGGCGGCGGCAGATGGAGTCCTTCAAGGAAACAGGCGATTTCGTGCTGGAACGCTTCCTGGTGACGGAGCAGGATGTGGAGGAGTTCTACCGGGAGCGGGTGACGGATTTGCGGGATGAAACGGCCCGCTTGCTGAACCATCCCCGCTACGGACGGGTGTACGAATGGCGTACCCTGTCCGAGGAGGAAATTGACGTCCGTCTGCGCCGCTACTGCGAAGAGAAGTTCGCCGATTTGCAGAACCTGCATGTGGACGGGCCTGAGGGCCTCCTGGCCCAGAAGAACCTCTCCCCCGACGAAATTCTCGACCGTTTGATGACCTTTGCGGTGCCGTTTTGGAACTACAGCGAGGTGCGAGCGCGGGGCATTAACACGGCCACTATTGAAGTGGTGGGGGTGGAGGACGAAGACAACTCCCTGATTGCCGAAGCCGTGCAGCGGCGGCCGGGCGACATCACCACCGCCACGACCAGAGAATCCGACCGCATCACCGTCACTCGGGCCCGGCATGGTTTGCCCCTGTTCGCCCTGACCATGATGGAGAACTGGAAGTTGTCCTACGACATGTTCCTCCGAGCCCGCCGCCGTCCCGTGCACGTTCTGGAGAACTGGGAAGACCTGCCAGAGCCGCTCCCGGCCGAGGGGGAGGAACGGGCACGCACCATTTTCGCCTTGGCCTTGGCGCCGGTGTACGGGTTCGTCGAAAAGGTGGGGGAGTACTACTGTGTAGTGGGCGAAGACCGCCGCGACCCCGACGCTTTCCTCGAGTTGGCCGAAGACCGCACCACCGCCGAGGACCTCTTCGTGCGCAACGAGGAATTGGTGGAGGAGGTAGGGCGGCGCATCACCCGACGCAACCGCGAATTGGGCAACGTGGAAATCATGGCCCGCCTGCAGGAATATGTGGCCGACCTGGCCCCTCCCACCCCGGAATTGGAACGCCAGATTGAGGGCGAAAAGAAGCGGATTGGAAAGTACCTGGAGGGATTGGAGGCCTAAGGGGGAACATCATTGGGGGTCCCGAGATGACCAGCAGGTTGATTCTCCCCAAAGGAGTCACTCGTGGGACACTACTTAGTTTTACGGACGGAAGGGCGGGGGGCGCTGGTGGAAGCCCCCGGCAAACAGGCGGCTTGGGAACAGGCCCAACAGCGGTGGCCCGATGCCCGCGGCGTGGTGGATTTGGACGAACCCCTGGTGGCCCAGGTCCTCCTTGACCACCTCTATCCACCCCTGGCTGAAATTTCAGATTTGAGATTTGAAATCTCAGATAGAGCCGCCCCCAGCCAGTTGATTATCTACACCGACGGCAGCACCGTTGGCAATCCCGGCCCCGCGGGTTGGGCCTACATGCGTGCCGACGGGCGGAAAGACTCTGGACACTTGGGCGTCGCCGGAAGCAATGTGGCGGAACTCACGGCGGTCTGGCAAGCCCTCCAATCCTGTCCCCAAGGGGCCAGGGTGACCATCGTTACCGACAGCCGCAACGTCGTTGGCTGGCTGCGGGATGGTTGGAAGCGGCGCAACTTAGAAGTTAAACGTGTGGCGGCGGAAATTGACCGCCTCATTGCGGCGCGGAACCTGGACGTTCGCTATGAACTCGTCACCGGCCATGCAGGCCAAAGGGAGAACGAAGAGGTACATCGCTTGGCGGAAGCCGCGGCGCGACAGAAACTCCCACCCTCGCCTTCCGTTGCAGAGGATTGACCTGTTGGGAAGGGAGAATGAGGCTTCCCAACCCTTGAGTTTTTCCGAAGTTTATGTTAAAATACCGAGCATGGGCGGTGATAACTTGACTGGGCGTAAAAGGCAAAGCGTAAGGAGACCTTATGGCCTTAGAGAAGGGAGTGCTCGTTTTTGCCGAGCAGGATGGAGGTAAGTTGGCGGAGGTCGCCTTGGAAGTGGTTTCCAAAGGTCGCGAACTGGCCGACCGGTTAGAAGGCGAACTGGCCTCCCTCTTGATGGGGCAGGATGTCGCTCCCCTGGCGGAGGAGTTAATTGCCTACGGCTGCGACAAGGTGTTTGTGGCCGACGACCCTCGTCTGGCCCAGTACACCACTTTGCCCTATGCGAAAGTGCTGGCCGACCTCATCCGGGCCCAACGGCCAGCCATTGTCCTTTTCGGGGCTACTCATGTAGGGCGGGACCTGGCCCCGCGAATTGCTTCCCAACTGCGCACTGGGCTGACCGCAGACTGTACAGACCTGCAAATTGGCGACTATGTTTCCCGCCGCCCGGCGCGGGAGTACCACAACTTGCTCCTGCAAATTCGGCCGGCCTTCGGCGGCAACATCATTGCCACCATCGTATGTCCGAAGACCCGTCCCCAGATGGCTACGGTGCGGGAGGGGGTGATGCGCCTGGCCAGACCGAACTACGACCGGACGGGGGAAGTGCTGTCGGTGCCGGTGAACCTGGATGAGCGGGACCTGGTGGTAAGAGTCCTGCGGCGGGAGAAGGCGGAAAGGCAGGTGAACTTGAAAGCGGCGCGCATTATCGTGGCCGGGGGGGCGGGGGTGGGCAGCAAGGAGAACTTCTCCCTGATTTACGAACTGGCCGAGGTGTTGGGGGGGGCCGTAGGGGCCTCGCGGGCCGCGGTGGATGCCGGTTTCATCGGCAAGGAGCACCAAGTAGGGCAGACGGGCACCACCGTTCGCCCCAAACTCTACATTGCCTGTGGCATTTCCGGGGCCGTTCAGCACTGTGCGGGCATGGCGGAAGCGGGGAAAATTGTGGCCATTAATACCGACCCCCACGCGCCCATTTTCCGCCTGGCCCATTACGGCATCCTCGGCGATTTGAAGGAGGTCATTCCCAAAATCATCAAGGTTTACAAGGAGGGATAGGGCCCAACCATGCCCAATTTCTTCGACGACAACGAGGACCTGCAGTTTCATTTTCAGCACCTCCCCTTCGGGGAAATCGTGCCGCTGCGGGAGCGCGATTTTGCGGAGCGGGAACTTTACCCCTACGCGCCGGAGAACGTCGCGGACGCGGTGGACAGTTACGCCCGCGTGTTGAGCATGTTGGGCCAACTGGCAGCGGAATTCATCGCTCCCCGCGCGCCCGCGGTGGACGAGCAGGGGCCCCTGCTGCAGGATGGAGAGGTGATTTACGCCCCAGACACCCAGGAAGCCCTGAAAATGCTCTCCCAAGCCGGGGTTATGGGCTTCACCCTGCCGCGCAAGTACGGCGGTTTGAACTTCCCCACGGTAGTGTACAGCATGGCCATAGAACTCGTGTCCCGCGCCGATGCCAGTTTGATGACTCTGTTCGGCCTGCAAGACATCGCCGAAACCATCAACGAGTTCGCCAGTGAGGAACTCAAGGAAAAGTACCTACCTCGGTTCAGCGCGGGCGAGGTCACCGGGGCGATGGTGCTTACGGAGCCAGATGCGGGCTCCGATTTGCAGGCGGTGCGCACCACGGCTACCGAAGACCCGGCCCACGGCTGCTGGCGCTTGAACGGCGTCAAGCGGTTCATCACCAATGGCGGCGCGGACGTGCTGCTGGTGCTGGCCCGTTCTGAGCCGGGGACCACGGACGCCCGCGGGCTCAGTTTGTTCCTGTGTGAGGCCCAGGAGGGCGTGCGGGTGCGCCGATTGGAAAACAAACTGGGCCTTCACGGCTCGCCTACCTGTGAACTCCAGTTCGAAAACGCCCCCGCCCAACTGATAGGCCAGCGGCGGCGCGGCCTGACTCGCTATGTGTTCTCCCTCTTGAACGGGGCGCGGGTGGCTATCGCGGCCCAGGCCTTGGGCATTGCTGAGGCTGCCTACGAGGAAGCCCTGCGCTTCGCGGAGAAACGAGAGCAGTTCGGCAAGGCCATCAGAAACATCCCGCCGGTGGCGGAAATGCTGGTCAACATGCGCCTGGAAATTGAGGCCGGACGCAGTTTGCTCTACGAAACGGCCTGGGCGGTGGATATGGCCCGGGAATTGGCCCATAAAATGAAAGACCTCCCCGCTGAGGCCCGCGAGGAAAAAAGACGTCTGCGACCCCAGGTCACCCGGTTCCAGCGGTTGGCTTCCGTCCTTACGCCCCTGGCCAAATATTACCTCACCGAGATGTGCGTACGGGTTGCCAACGACGCCCTGCAGGTGCACGGGGGCAGCGGGTACATGAAGGACTATCCGGTGGAGCGGCTCTACCGCGATGCCCGCATTACCACCATCTACGAGGGCACTTCGCAACTGCAAATTGTAGCCATCATCGCCGGACTGCTGGGCGGGGCTTTGAGGGAACGTTTGCAGGAGTTCGCCACGGCTTCCTATCCAGCGGAGTTGGAGGAGTGGGCAAAGACCCTGCATCGGGCGCAGGAGCAGTTGTTGGCGGCGGTCGAATACGTGCGAGAGAAGCACGAGCCTGACTACACCGATTTGCACGCCCGGGGACTGGCCGATGCAGCCTGCGATGTGTATTTGGGCTACCTCCTCCTGCGCGAGGCCCAGCGGTCGGAGCGGAAGGCCCTTTTGGCCCGGAAGTTCATCTCCATCCGCGGGCCCCAAATCGAAATAAACACCTGCCGGGCGTGCAGCGACGACCGGCTGGTTTTGGACTACTTGGACCTGCTCCTGGGCCACAGTTTGGCCGAGTAGAAGGGTTGGGCCGCGCTTCCGTCTCTTGCCGCAGAGAACGCAGAGTTCGCCCAGACCGCTGCGCCTCTGCGGTGAAAGGGAAGAGGGAAAAATGGGCAAGTTGTCCTTTTGGGCTGGACTGCTGGTTCTTCTCCTTTTTCCCCTCACTGCCCAGCCGCGCCTGGAACTGAGGGACTTTTTCCTTTCCGAACCGCTCCTGTACCCCTTGGACACGGCCCTTGCCCGGCTGGTGCTCACCAACGCGGGAGACGAACCGGTGCGCAACCTGACGGCTACGCTCCATTGGCCGGAGGAGGCGGTGGAGACGGACGCCCCCCAACGCTCGCGAGAGGCCCTTGGGCCAGGGGAGAAGGTGACCTTCACCTGGCCCCTGAGGGCCAAAATTGCGGCCGCCGGGGAAATCCAGGTCACGGTCACAGCAGCGGGGTTGAGGCCGCTGTTCGCTGAGCAGCCGTTAATCATCTCCCGGCCCCTGCCGCCAGTCAGTCGGGAGCGGGCTTACTTGGGGGCCTCGCTGTGCCGGGAAGGGGAAGCCATAGTTTTAGCCAACGAGCGCATTCGCGTCGTTTTTGCTCCCAATCCCTTCGGCTACGGCGTAATTGCTGTGGATGGCTACCGCCGCCAGGTTCACCAATGGACGCGCCTGGCGGTGATGCCCTGGCTGCTGCGCGTGCATTATCGGACCAACCTGGGCGACGCCGTACAACAGCCGGTATTCGTTCAGTTCCCGATAGAAAAGTTAGAGTGGCCTCCCCGCCCGCTGCCTCAGGCGCAGTTTACTCTGGGGGGCGAGTTCACCGATGTGGACGGGGTGCGCTGGAAAGTGAGCACCACTTTCCACCTGGAAACGGGTGGGAACACGGTGCAATTTACCCACACCCTCCAGGCGGCGGCTCCGCGACACCTGCTGCGGTTTGAAGGGCCCTGTCTGTTGGCGGGGGACGACCGATGGGGGCCTCCGGTGCAGTGGGTATGGTCGCCTGCGGTGGGAGAGGTGAAGGCGGAAACGGCTGCCCAACCGGATTTCCTCTTCTCTTACCCACCGGAGCAAGTGCGCACTCCGGCCCTGGCCCTGGCCACGGAACACTTCTCCTTCGGCTTGGTCTGGCAACCACCGCGGCCTATCTCCCGCCGCCGCCCCCCACTCTTGGCTCGGCTGGAGTCTCCGCGTCCCGACCGACATCCTCACGCCTACCTTTTGGCCCTGTCCGTGCCTGCTGTCCCTGCGGGGGTAGGCAGTGCAGACCGCGCTGCCTGGTACGAACTGCCGCCGGAACGCACACGCCGCATTGAGAGCACTCTGTTCATCAGCACCACGGGCGACCTCACTGCGGCGGTAGAAGAGCAGTTGTAAGGGGGCGTATCGCTTATGGTGTATTGCGTAATTGGACCGGGCAACGCATAGGCGCTTTATGAGGAGGACAGCAAACAGGCCCGCAAAATTAACCGTTTCCGTAACACCCTCCGATAGACCACCGGCACATAGCCATGGAAACACGAGTAACCGTAACCGTACCGGCGACGACGGCCAACTTGGGGCCGGGGTTTGATTCCCTGGGCCTGGCTCTGGGCCTGTACAACCGCCTGGAGGCGGAATTCAGGGCCGAACCGGGCTGGCACTTGGAAATTGTCGGCGCGGGGGCGGACACCCTGCCGCGAGATGAGACCAACATCGTGGTTGAGGCCATGCAGCGGGTTTTCGAGCGAGGGGGGAACCCGCCCTCGGGCGTGCGACTGCGGCTGACCAACGAAATTCCCTTAGCGCGGGGGTTGGGCAGCAGTGCAGCGGCGCGAGTGGCGGGGTTAGCAGCGGCGAACGCTCTGGCCCAGGCGAACCTGTCAGAGGCAGAACTGCTGCGCCTGGCGGCGGAGTTGGAGGGACATCCCGACAACGTGGTTCCGGCGGTGTGCGGAGGATTCACCGTAACCGCCATGGCAGGTTCCCAGCCCCTTTACGTTCGCTTCGACCCGCCTTCGGGCCTGCGGGCGGTGATTGCCGTGCCCGATTTTGAACTGCCCACCGCTCAGGCCCGCGCGGCCCTGCCGGAGACCTATTCCCGGGCCGACGCGGTGCACAACCTCAGTCGGACGGCGCTGGTAGTCGCTGCTCTGGCCAGCGAACGGCTCGACCTGCTACGGGCGGCGATGGAGGACCGAATTCACCAACCCTACCGTCTGCCCCTCATTCCGGGCGCGGAGGAGGTGCTGGCGGTGGCTTTAGAGGCCGGAGCCTTGGGAGTGGCCCTCAGCGGCGCCGGGCCCACGCTGTTAGCGCTGACGGCGGAAAACGCTGCGGCCATCGCCCAAGCCATGCAATCCACCTGGGCCCAGCACGGCATCCAATGCACAGCGCGGGAGGTGGGGATAGAGAAAGGAGGGTTAAGGGTGGTTTCAACTCCCCAGGTGGAATTCGCCGCGTTGTGACACCCCGTAGAACAGGGCTTTATGCCCTGCCGACCTTTGTTTCTACTCTA
>DTZQ01000299.1 GCA_012961305.1 Armatimonadota bacterium
CCCAAGGCCGTTTGGGTCAGCCTTGTTTCCTCCCATTTTCAGGCCTGGCCAGGGCGAGCCTGGATTTTTGAGCAGCGGCGCGATGAAGCCAGCGGCTATCCTGATAGTAGGGTGCAGGTGCGACGGGCCCCGGGTCGAGTTGCCGTGGAAGTCACCTTGCGTCAGGCAGCCTGGGAACTGCACGCCCGTACGACCATTTTCGCTGACCGGCCCTATTTGCGCCTGGAACGAGAACTTATCTGTCGCCAGCCGCGCACCTCCGGGCGGGGTTTGGCCTTGCCTTATGTAGCCGTACCTGAAAGGGCTCCCTTCACCCATTTGGCTTTCCCCTTCGGTGGTCGGCGAATCCTGCGGCCCCTGCGTGAGGGGGAACAGTTCGCCCAGAGAAGTTATGTCTTCACCGATTGGGCGGCCTGCTATAATGCTTCCCGGAGGGAAGGATTGCTTTTTCTGCTGCCGGAGCGCGAGCGATTGGCCCGCTATTCCCTTCGCTTTGAACTGCTGGCTGATGGGGCCGAGGACTACGAGTACTTCAACCTGCTTAAGAAGTGGGCCAGGGGGGCAACGACGCAGCAGACGGGAAGAGAACTTACAACCCAAGCCCTGAAATTGCTGCGAGAAGTAGAGAAGGCAACCGGCGAATATGGACGGGAAGAGCGGGTGGACCCGGCCCATCTACCTGAACTGCGGCGGCGAGTAGGAGAACTCCTCTCTCTGTGGCCAGGAGGTCCGAAATAGATTCCGCAACCCCTTGCCTTTTCTGCCATCTAATGGTATAATGGGACTTGCCAAAGAGTGTTATTCTCCACAACGAGGAAGGTAGAAAATGCCTGAGCCAGCCGTAATAGTGGTGCTTTTGCTGGTCTTAGCGGCAGAATTCGTTAATGGTTTTACCGATGCCCCCAATGCTATTGCCACCGTTATTTCCACCCGAGTACTCCGCCCCTACCAAGCCCTCCTGATGGCCGTGGTATTTAACGTCTTAGGAGCGATGAGTGGGACGGCGGTAGCCTTTACCATTGGCAAGGGAATCGTCCGCTCGGAAGTCATTGACCTCCTAACCGTAGCCGCGGCGATGGTGGGAATTGTAGCCTGGAGCACGCTGGCCTGGGTTTATGGCCTTCCCACTTCCGAAACCCACGCCCTGGTTGCTGGTCTGGCGGGAGCCGGTTTGGGCACGGCCGGCCCGAAGGTTCTGCTTTGGTCAGGTTGGCAGAAAGTGCTGCTGGGATTGGTTTTCTCTACCTTTCTGGGTTTTTCGATTGGCTGTGGCCTGATGCTAACCATTTATAAACTGTTTGCCCAGAAAGGCCCCCTTTTCTTCCGCCGGTTGTTTGGGAAAATTCAGGTTCTCTCCTCCGCTTTCATGGCCTTTGGTCACGGAACCAACGACGGCCAGAAATTCATTGGCACTTTTACCCTCACATTGGTTTTGGGAGGAGTACTACCCCGCTTTGAAATTCCCCTGTGGGTTATTCTCCTGTGTGCTTTGGTAATGGGAGTGGGCACGGCTTGTGGAGGATGGCGAATCATCAGGACCATGGGCATCCGCTTAACCCGCCTCGATCCGGCCCATGGCTTTGCGGCCGAGACCGGAGCCGCTCTGGCCATTCAACTGGCTACTTTCTTGGGCATTCCCCTGAGCACTACCCATGCCATCAACACCGCCATTATGGGTGTAGGGGCTACCCGGAGGTTATCCGGGGTGAGATGGGGAGTAGGTAAGGACATTGTTCTGGCTTGGATTTTGACCTTTCCCATCTGCGGAGCCATTGCTTGGTTAGTGGTTTTCATCGCTAAACTGCTGGGAATTTAACCACCACCCTTAACAGGGCTTAAGCTCCTGGGGACTAACTATGGAAGGAGAGACCACCACGAATGAGAGGAGTAATGGAAAGGCTACGGCGGTGGGTTTTCAAGGGGGACAGGGATTTCTGCCTCCTGTTTAACCAGGCAGCAGCCAATCTGCGGGAAGGCGTAGAACTGCTCGAAGATTTGATTCGCAATTACGAGCGCATTCCCGAGAAAGTAAAGGCCATAGAGGAAGTGGAACATAGGGGGGATGAGATTACCCACCAAATTGCCCGAAACCTCAACGAAATCTATGTTACCCGCTTTGACCATGAGGACATCAGCGAACTGAAGGAGAAGTTGGACGATGTGCTGGATTTGGTGGAATCCGCAGCCGCCCGGTTGTACTATTTTGACATTCCCCAACCTACAAAGAGCGCGGGCGAACTGGTAGAGCGCCTTAAGAAATGCGTCGTGACTTTAGAGGAGATGATTTCTCGGCTCGATAGGCCGGCCACCATAAGCCACAAGTCCTTAGAGGACATCCACCAGTGGGAGAACGAGGCCGATGACATCCAGAGGGCCGCTACTGCGCAGGCTTTTAAGGAAGCAGAGAAATTGATTGCCACCGGGACCTGGCAGGAGTACTGTCGGGCTAAACTGCTGGCTGACCGCTGGCATGAGATTTACCGCCGCCTGGAAGAGGCCATAGACGGATGTGAAGATGCCTCCGATGTGATAGAGCGAATGATTACCAAGTATGGCTGAAAGGCTGGCCGGGGAACGGTTGTTCCGGCCAGAACACGGCGCCCGAGAAGTTCTGCAGCAAATCGCGTTCGCTCCAGGAGAAACCCAGTTCGGCGATGAACTTGGGCAAAGTATTAAAGGCCGCTACTCCTCCCTGCATTCTGATGAGCACTGAAAGGTTGATGATTTTCTGCCGGAGGCTGTCCGCGGAGTGGATTTTGAGGGTTTGGCCAGTTAGGACCGGTTGGGCCGCTTCCATTAAGATAGCACAGCCATTAAAACGTCCGGCCTCTGGGCCCGAGGTGAATATGGTACGACCGAACATGCGACAGGCTAAAGGTCGGGCCGAGTAAACGGAGCACAGACCTCCCTCCAGAAAGGGGCATCGGGTCCGGGGCAGGCGTTCGCGAACAGCCGGGTCTTCTTCAGCCGCGACTACTTCGGCGAACTCGTAGGTCTGGGCCTGCTCCTCAGCCGCCGCTCGGATGCGCGCCAAGTCGGTCAGAGAGAGGTTCCTCCGCGCATAGTCAGCGAGGAATTCATATTCGGCCAAACTTAGCAGGAAGGGGGGAGCAAAAAGGCAACATTCACAGCAACCCTCGGGGCAGAGGAACTGGGGATATTGAGCCTCAAACTCGGCCAGAGCCGCATCTAATTGGGCATAAAACTGTCGTAATAGAGAGCGTGGGGGCCTCATGCTGGTCGTCCCTCCAAAGGCACCCCCATCTGGCGTACCGTAACCACCCCCGGCAGTTTTCTCAGATTGCGCATTACACTCTCCAATTGCTGCTGGTTGAGCACCTCCAAGACCACTTGAATAGTGGCCGTGATGTCCCGCCGCGGCGGTTCAACGTGGGCGGAGAGGATGTTGATATTGTGGTTGCTGATGACCGCGCTGACATCCTTCAACAAGCCAATGCGGTCCACCGCCCGAATGAATAGAGGCACATCGTAAAGCAAGTTGGTATCCGTTTCCCACTCCAGGGACAAGATGCGGTCTGGGTCTTTGCGCTGCAGGTAAGCCAGGTTAGGGCAGTTGGCCCGATGGATGGTAATCCCCCGGCCCCGGGTGACGTAGCCCATGATAGGCTGACCTGGCAGGGGGAAACAGCATTTGGAACGGTTGAAGAGGACGTTACGAATGTCTCCGGAAGCAGTTACCGCCACTTTCAAGCGGCGGGGTTGGAGCGGAGGAGCCGTGGTCGGTGGAGCCTCTGGAGGGGCCGCTTGGGTCAAAAGACGCCTAACCTCTGCAATTTCCTGCCGGACCCGGTTGAGAACGCTGGCCGCAGAGATGCCGCCGTAGCCAATGGCCGCCAGCAGGTCGTCAGAATGGTTGAGGCTGAACTGACGCGCAATCTGAGTCAACAGGTCATCAGCCCGCTCCTCCTGAACTTGGGCTTTAAGGCGGGGATGCCAGTACTCCCAATACTCCCGCTGCAAGGCTGCCAAGTCCATTCGGGCCCGCTGGGCCTCGTGCTCTAACATCTCCCGCCCGGCCTGAACGTTCTCCTCCCGCTGCTGTTTTTTGAGGTAAGAACGAATGCGAGCCCGGGCCTGGCCCGTTTTCACGAACTGCAACCAGTCCCGACTGGGACCGCTGTGTTTCTGCCGAATAATTTCCACGATGTCCCCATTCTGCAGTTGGTAGTCCAGAGGCACGATGCGCCGATTGACCTTGGCCCCAATACAGGTATGACCAACCTCCGTGTGAATGCGGTAGGCAAAATCCACCGGCGTAGCCCCCACCGGCAGGTCAATCAAATCCCCCCGCGGGGTGAAGACGAAAACCTCCTCCTCCCACAAATCCTGCTGTACCTGGGCCAGGTAATCGTCGGCGAGGGCATCCTCATCCCCAGCCGAATCCAGCAGTTGCCGCAGGGCACTCAGGCGGTTGGCAAATTCGTCGTCAATTCTGTCCTCTTCCTTGTAACGCCAGTGGGCAGCCACCCCGTATTCGCAGACCTGATGCATTTGCCAGGTGCGAATTTGCACTTCCAAGACCTCCCGGGTCCCCTCGGGCCCCGGCACCAATACTTTGGTGTGCAGGGACTGATAGCGGTTGGGTTTGGGTTGGGAGATGTAATCGGCAAAGTGCTCCGGCTGGTGGGTCCAGAGGGAGTGGACTACCCCCAGCGCCTCGTAACATTCGGGAACGGTGTTGACGAGGATGCGGATGGCCGTCAGGTCGTAAATGTCCTCAAAATCTAGGTCCTGCCGCAGCATTTTGTGGTAGATGCTGTAGATGTTCTTGGGCCGGCCGGTCACCTCCGCTCGAATGCCCTCCCGTTCCAAGGCCCGTTTTACTTCCGCTATCACCCGCTCAATTTCGGCGTTGCGCTCCTCCCAGGTTTTGGCCACCCGCTGGCTGATTTCCTCGTATTTCTTCGGCTCCAAATACTGGAGGGCCAAGTCTTCCATCTCCGCCTTGAGGTGGGAAATGCCCAAGCGGTGGGCCAGGCGGGCGTAGATTAGTTCGGTTTCCCGCGCAATGCGACGGCGTTTCTCCTCCTCCTGTTTGGCCCAGAGGGTTCGCAGGTTGTGCAGCCGGTCGGCAAGTTTGATGATAAGCACCCGCAAATCTTTGGCCGTGGCCAGAAACATTTTCCGCAGGTTTTCCGCCTGTATGCGCCGGTGCAGACGTTCCTGCTGCGCCGTAGGAGGGGTCTGAGTTTCGTTGGTATACTGCTCGCGAAAGCGAATTTCACTCAGCCGGGTAACCCCCTCTACCAACTCAAAAATGGTTGGCCCAAACTGCTCCGCCAACTCCCGAGCCACGCCTTCCTTTTTGGCTTCTATTGCCCGCTCCTGCTGGTCAATGCTTTCCTGAAGAGTTCGAATTTCCTCCTGCCGCCGGGCTTTCTTGGCCTGTTTCAGTTTTTCCCGCAGGGCCTCCAATCCCCTTTGCTCCCGGGCCGCACAATCCTCAATGGTGTCATGGAGCAAACAGGCTGCAATAGCCGTGCTGTCCATCTCCAAATCGGCCAAGATGTGGGCCGCCGCCAGGGGATGGGTAATATAGGGGTCGCCAGAATCGCGCCAGTAGTTGCGGTGTACACTGGCCGCAAAGTGATAAGCCCGGCGAATGAGGTAAGTATCGGCGTGAGGGTCGTACCCCTGTATCCGCTCCAACAGGCGGCGCAGGCTCTGCTCAGGGGTCTCAGTAGGCCCCCTTTCCCCAGCAGATTGTAAGGCAAGAGCCGTACTGGTATCGGCCATGATGCTCACTTACAGAGGTCTGGCCCGTCTTTTTAGGCTGCCAGCCAGGATGGAAACTGCCCGCAGGGTCAGCCATACTCCAGCCAAGACCTTTACCGCCGG
>DTZQ01000300.1 GCA_012961305.1 Armatimonadota bacterium
AGCCGGATTGGGGGCAGTGGTGGCCTTCCTGAGCGGTGTGCAACAGACCTTTTTTGGCCTCACTGCCACCTTGTTACTGGCCTTCGGGGGGGGATTGGTGGTGACGGCGGTGGTGTATCTTCTGTCCCGGCGGGGAGGACGAGTAGCAACGGAAACGCTACTTCTAACTGGTCTGGCCGTAGGCACGCTTTTAACGGCTCTTACCTCCTTCCTCATGCTCCTGGGGGCTTACGACCTGCACGGTGTGCTTTTCTGGCTGATGGGCAGTCTGTCCGGGCGGGGTTGGATGCACGTGGCGGCCATGCTACCCTACGCTGTTTTGGGGACAGCGGCCGCGTTGGTACTGAGCCGGGATTTGAACCTACTCCTCTTGGGGGAAGAAACAGCAGCCCATTTGGGTCTGAACGTGGAACGAGCCAAACAAATCCTGCTCGCCCTTACCGCCGTGCTCACCGCTGCCAGTGTGGCCGTAAGCGGCCTCATCGGCTTTGTGGGGTTGCTCGTGCCCCATGTGACCCGGCTCTTAGTGGGGCCTGACCATCGCCTTTTACTGCCCGCTGCGGCCCTGAGCGGCGGAACGCTGTTGGTGCTGGCCGACACCGTAGCCCGTACCGCCATCACCGGCGAAATCCCCTTAGGCATTCTAACCTCCCTCTTAGGGGGCCCCTTCTTCCTCTACCTCCTGCGGCGCGAACGGCGATAGAATGCCCTCATCGGGCAACTATTCCACTTCCCGCCCCGGAGTTTCCCCGGGCGAAGCACAAAGGGCCATGCCCTATGTCTTCAGTGGTGACGGCGGCCGAGGGCAGCGGTTGACGAAAAAAGGGCTTTTTGGTATAATGACCAGCGGTCGGGTACAGACGCCCAATATGCCCGAAAGTAACTTGGGAGGAGACCTATGCAACCCCGGGATGAGTGGAAAGACGACACGGGCCTTATCTACACTTTTCGCGGCGTGGCCAATCGGGAACTCACGCCCGAAATTGTGTTGCAAATCGGCAAATTCGTAGGGAGCCGCTGGCGGGAGCGAGGGGAAAAGGAGTTCCTGCTGGCCGGGGATTACCGCATCTCCACCCCCATGCTTAAAAGCGCCTTGGCCAGCGGACTGTTGGCGGCGGGCCTCCAGGTACGAGACTGTGGTTTTCTGCCCAGTCCAGTGTTGGCCTTTGAAGTGCGCCGCTGTGGGATACCTGGCTGCATTATCACCGCTTCCCACAATCCACCCCAGTGGAACGGATTGGAGTTCTACGAGCCGGACTCCCACCTCTTCGGCCCGCCGGAGGAGCGAGAAATCCGCACTCGCCTGAGGGAAGAGGTGCCAGGGGTCTCCTGGGAGCACTTGGGGGTTCTCCAGGCTCACTCTGGGGTCATTGAGCGGTACGTGGAACGGGTAGCGGAGGAGTTCCCCTTGGCTCGCCCGCTGCGGGTGGCCATTGACCCTGGCGGGGGGGTGGGTACGTTAGTGGTGCCTCACCTGTTAGAGCGTTTGGGAGTTGAGTTCACCGCGGTGAATGCAGAATTGGACCCCTTCTTCCGCCAGCGTCCGTCAGAACCCAACTTTGAACACCTGACTGCCCTGCGGGAGGCCGTGTGGCAGGAAGGAGCAAGGGCCGGATTTGCCTACGATGGCGATTCAGACCGGCTGGTGGTGGTGGATGAACGAGGAGAACATGTGCCCAGTGACCATTTGGCTTGGCTGTTTTGCAAACATTTTTTCCCTCCTCCAGGGCCGGTAGTGCTCAACGTGAGCACCAGCATATTAGTGGAAACGGCCCTACAGGAGCAGGGGTACGAATGTTTGGAATGTCGCTGGGGCCAGACTTTTGTGGGTGATTTGCTGCGCCGCACCGGAGCGGTGTTCGCCGTGGAACCCAATGGGCACTTCGACTTCCCTCAATTAGCCCTGCGTTCCGACGGAATTGCGGCCACGGCGGCCCTGTGTGCCATTTTAGCCGCGGAGGAACGGGAACTGTCGGAACTGCTAACCGAATTCCCTCCCACGGTGATTTTGGACTACACCGTAGTTTGGGAGCAGGACCTGGCGGAGCGGGCAACGGAATGCCAGCAAGCGATTAAAACCTGCCTGGGCCAATGTGAACGGAAGCACGAACGACTTTTCGTGGGCCGGGGGTATCCGGCCAAAATTGTGATTCGTCAGTCGCCCTTCGACAATACCCTCCGTTTCCGCACGGAGCATCCCGACCGTTCCGAAGCGGAGCGGATGATGGCGGTGTGCAAGGAGGCCTTGGGAGTGGATAACGGATAGCCTATTATGCTTTACGTTGGAAGAAAGGGATAAGGCCATGACCGAACGGGAAATGTTCTCTTTGCCGGCCGAGGAACTGGCGAAATACAGCCGCGTCAAGTTCCGTTTGGTGCCGGAGGTGCAAACCCTGTACGAAGAGTGCGCGCGCGAAATAGCCGACGACATTAGGCAACACAACGCGCGGGGCGAACCCACCCGGCTCATCCTGCCGGTCGGCCCCATTGGTCAGTATCCCCTCCTGTTGGACATAATCCACCGCGAGCGGCTGGACTGTCGCAACGTCTGGGTGTTCATGATGGACGAGTACCTGGATTGGCAAGGGCGGCCCTTGCCTTTAGACCATCCCCAGAGTTTTGAAGGTTTCATGCGGCGGAACTTTTTCTCCCGGATAGACCCGGCTTTGCGGATGCCCGAGGAACAGATTTGCTTCCCTCATCCCTTTCGCTGCGACGAAATTGATGCCCAAATTGAGGAATTAGGTGGGATAGATGCCTGCTACGGCGGAATTGGCATTCACGGTCACGTGGCCTTTAACGAGGCTCCCCTGAGCCGCTGGCGGGAGATTTCACCAGAGGAGTTCAAGAACTCCAAAACGCGGGTTTTGACCTTGGCTCCGGAGACCATTGTCATCAATGGAATGCAAGTAGCGGGAGGCAATTTCGAGGCCATTCCCCCTATGGCAGTGACCCTGGGGATGAGGGCTATCTTGGGAGCGCGGAAAATCCGCCTCTACTGCAACCGGGGCGATTGGCAACGCACCGTGCTGCGACGCACGCTGTTTATGGAACCGACGGTACGCTATCCGGCTACTTTCATCCAAGAGCATCCTGACGCGATGGTAACTGCTGACGCCTACACCGCCCAGCCGCCGCCTCAAGGGCCGATTTAGCCGTCCCCTCCAACTAACTTCGGCCACTTTCCCAAGCGGCTTTTTGTTGGCCGCGCAAGAAGCGGAAAAATCCCAGCAACAAGGCCAGGTTCATATAGGCGAAGTAGTAGGGGAGGTTCAGCCATTTAATGCGGCGGCGCTTGGCCATCAGATGGGCGAGGAGGGCACTTCCGTAAAGCACTACCTGGGCCCCTGCCAAACCCGCGTACAGCGGCCCCTGGCGCAGGAGGAGTAAGTTGGTAACGAAAGCGATGATGAGGAAGAAGGGGACGCACCAGCGCAGGATTTTGTGCGAAAAGTAGGCGAAAGCGATGAACCCCTGGCGGGGGTGCAGAAGGCCGATGGTGAGGAAGATGGCCTGAAAAGCCGCGGCGCCGATGCGCATTTTCCGTCCGAACTCCTTTTCCATGGTGGGGGCCATTTCCTCCAAGGCTACCGCCGCCGGTTCGTACACAATACGGTAACCTTTCTCCCGAATTTTCATGGGGATGACGAAGTCGTCACATACGGTATAGGGAGGGGGCGGCTCGAAGAGTTCTTTGCGAATGGCGTAAATGGCCCCATTGGCCCCCAGGGTGGAATCAATCTGGCTTTCCAACCGCTTGAGTACCACCTCGTAACGCCAGTACATTCCCTCCCCCGGCGGACTTTCGGCGTTGCCAATGAGTTTCAACTCCCCACACACCCCGCCCACGGTCGGGTCAGCGAAGTGCCGTACCAGGTTGAGCACCGCGTCGGGTTTGTACATGACGTTGGCGTCGGAGAGCACAATCACCTGTCCAGAGGCCCGCTCGATGGCCCGAGTGAGGGCCCCTATTTTCCCCGGCCGGTCGGGGAAGTCGAACAGTTTTACCCCGTGGCGGGCGAACTTGCGCACCAGGTCATTGGTGCGGTCGGTAGACCCGTCAGAGGCCACAATGATTTCCAGTTTGTTCTCCGGGTAGTCCAAGGCTAAAGAGTTCATCAACTTGTCTTCGATGACCTTCTCCTCATTGTGGGCGGCGATGACGAGGGACACGCGGGGGAAATTGAGGGAGGGTTTGCGCTTGCGCCGGTCCGGCAGGCGCAGGATAAAGCGCAAGTCGGCCCAACCCTGCCCTATCGTAACCCACCCGTAAAGCAGCAAGGGATACACCAGGTAGGTGTACACCACTGCCCCCACAGAAGCCCCAAATAGCACCATTAGAAAGGTGACCATGCGTTTCTCCCCCGGCGTTTCTACCCCTACCACTTTAGCGCAAAATGTGTGCCATTTAGGAAATATTTGGACCGCGGGCTTGTAGGTAGTCTCCCTCAA